>JAYUBD010000097.1:0-8156 GCA_043740995.1 Caulobacteraceae bacterium
GCAGCGGCTCTTTCTCCGTCGCCGCACTGATCGAAGGTGCGTGGTCCCTGGCTGCCATATCCTTCTCCTCTGTCATTGGCTCAAGGCCTTCAGCTTGGCCAGGGCTTCGCGGGCGATCTTGGCCGCATCGCTTGGATGCGCGTCAGCCTCTCCGAACCAACCGGGCTCGGCTTGACCGGAAATCAGTTCCAGCTTCCTCTCCGCTTCCTCCAGAGCCTCTATCAGCGGGAGGATGCGTGCGGGGGAGGCGAGGGCGATGTAGGCACCATTTTCGCGCGATACGTAGACCGCGAGCGCATCTCCCTTTTCCGGGTAGATGCGTCGATTTTCGTCCCGCCGCAGCCATTCGGGCCAATCTGCGACGCAAGTCCACTCCCCTTGCGTCGCCCGTTCGGCTGCGGCTTTCAGGTCGGTGAGGTAGGTCATGCGGCCTCCACGTCTGCGAACATGCCGGCGTCGCCATGAATCCGGCGCTCAGCGATTGCGGCATATTCGGGATTGAGTTCGATCAGGATCGCGCTGCGCTGCAGGCGGTCGGCAACCATGCCGGTCGTCCCGGCCCCGCCGAAGGGGTCCAGCACCATGCCGCCAATCGGACAGCCAGCGAGGATGCAGGGCTCGATCAGCTCGGGTGGATAGGTGGCGAAGTGCGCTTCCTTGAAAGGCTGGCTTCCCACGGTCCAAACGCTGCGCTTGTTGCGGCGCCCCATGTTTGTCGGATCGGCCGCGCGCTCGCGCTCTGAGTACGCCACCAGTCCGACCTTGGTCCGGTGCTTCTCGTCGCCTGCGTCGTATGCCGTTGCGGCCTTGTGGGTCTTGTTTCCGGGCGTCTTTCGCTTGCCCATGGCGGCGTTGTCGATTTCGCCGCCGGTATAGGCCCCGCCGCGGAAAGTGTTGGCGTCTTCGAGCTGCGAGCGCGCTTCGCTGATGGCGTCCGCGTCGAAGTAGTACCTCGGCCCCTTCGAGAGCAGGAACAGGTACTCATGGGCCTTGGTGCAGCGATCCCGCACGCTCTCAGGCATGGGGTTGGGCTTCGACCAGATGATGTCCTGGCGCAGATACCAGCCGTCGGCCTGAAGGGCGAAGGCGACGCGCCACGGGATGCCGATCAGGTCTTTCGACTTCAGGCCGGTCTTGTGCCGCCGGCGACCGATCCCGCTATCGCCATGCTGGGCGGTGACGTGCTTGCCGCTAGTCGATCCGCCCCATTTCGTGTCGTTGGCGTAGCTGTCGCCCAGATTCAGCCACAGCGTCCCGTCATCCCGCAGCACGCGCCGCACTTCACGGAAGACGGCGACCATCTGCGCCACGAAGGCGTCCGGCGTATCCTCCAGCCCGATCTGCCCTGCATGGCCGTAGTCGCGAAGGCCGAAGTAGGGAGGACTCGTGACACACGTGTGGACGCTCTGCGGCTGTAGCTCCGCCAGCTTGTCGCGACAGTCGCCGATGAGGAGACGCACGCCCATCACATCGGCCTTTCAGCGTTATCGGCGTCCCAGTCTATTGGGGTCCGCGAGGGGAAGGGGATCATGCGGCTTTCCGGTGCTGATAGGCGCTTCGGGCGATGCTCAGCAGCAGATCGCGGAACGGCTCCGGCGTGGCGTTCCTGATCCGCGTCTTGTCCTTGCCGCCGACCATGGCCATCATCCCGATGCGCCTGGCCTTGGCGTAGCCGTGCAGCTCCAGGGCGCGCGGATGGATGCGCTGAGCGCCCTTGCCCCAGATCAGCGACGGCAGTTCGACGCCGGTCGCGTAGAGCCACGTGCGCTTGTTGGAGATGTGGCCGTAGTGTCCCTGGTCGACGCAGCACGTCCAGCCGCCCTGGTCGTTAGCCATGACCCAGCCGCCGGTCGGCGGGGGCTTCTGCAGGCCGAAATGATCCCAGGCGCGGGAGTCCTTCGGATGCTCCAGCACGCCGCCCCAGGTCCGCACGGCGGCGAGCGCGCTCTTGAAGCAGCCGCCGTCATCGCCCAGCGTGCCGATGCGGCCCGTGATCGGGTGGCTCTCGGCGTAGCGCCCCCAACGCTGGCATGGCGGATGCGCCACGACAGGATGAGGGCCGGCGTAGAGCTTGGCGTCGCGCGCCTCGTCCCACGGCTCAACGTCCGACAGGCCGAAATAGCCACCGTCCGTTTCGACGTAGAGTGCGGCGATGGCCCGCATTACGCTGCCATGATCCGAACGGTCTCGCCCCGCGCCTCGCAGCGCTCGATGTAGGCGTCCCGCTCAGCGATGTTGCGGGAGTGATAGACGTGCGGCTCGGTGCGACCGGCAATGCCGGTGACTTCCACGCTGAGCCCTTGGGCCATCCGAGTGGCAACGGCGCGGGTGAGGAGTTGATCGATGTTCATGGCGCGTCTCCGATTGGTGTGATAAGAGGTATCTCGCATTTAGCGATCCGCGTCAATAAGAGATATCTCGTAAACCGCATGGCCAGGCCGAAAAACGAGTTTGAGACGTGGCCCGCCCGCTTCCCGGTCGGCACGAAGGCGCGCATCGACCCGATGCTTGAGCCCACGGAAACGCGTGCCGATTTCGTCCGCCAAGCCGTCGAGCGCGAGATCAAGCGCCGAGCGAAGTTGAAGCGAGACTGACAGCGCGAATTCACTGGATCTTCCCCAGCGCCCAGAACGCCAGTCCCGCCAGCCCACCCGCAGACAGGGCTATCGCAGCCAATCCGATGAGGAACCTGCGACGACGGATGGCGGGGTCTTCACGCTCTCTGCGAGCTTCCTCAGCCAGAGCATGGGCGCGGGCTTCGTAGCCGTTTTCGGGACGAGTCATGGGGTAAGTCTCCGGGCTTTTTCGGCCTTCCTGGCCCTCTTAAGTTCAGCCAGTCGAAGGCGTTCTGCGATCAGGTCAGGGGAGGGGGTCATGCCGCCCTCCGCTTCCGGGGCGTGTAGACGGCCTCGCGGATTGTCCGGGTGGTGACGCGTTCGATCCGAAGATCGGGGAGGCGCTGCTTGTTCAGCAGAACCCATTTGCGAGCCGCGACAGGACAATCGAACGTCCTGACGAGAGCCCCCACCGGGGAGATCACTTCGAAGGTCTGCATGTCATCTGCTCCAGATGAAAGTGACGGCCAGCCCAATGACGGCGGCCAGAAACGCCAGGCGCGACAGCTCTCGGCAAAACCAGGGGAAGGGCCTCACCGGCTCGCCTCCCCCAAAATCGCCCGGAACTCCGCCAGCGCGTCCTCGATGTCCCGCAGCGCGTTCAGCGCCATGTATCGGTCCCATGAGGAGCCGGTCTTCTGGAGGGCTGTTGAATGCCGGGTTAGATGCATGGCCGCGACCGCCAGCGTGGCTTGGGCGCCGCCAAATCGGCATTGCGTCCAGACCGTTGCGGGGCGTTCGGCGCTGTGGTTGCTGCGGGCTTCGATCATTTGGAGGCCTCCCGGGGCTCGGGCTGGCGATCAGCGGCGTCGGGAGCCAGAAGGTGTCGCCAAGTTTCGCCGGCGCGGGCCATGCGGATTGTTGTCCAGCTAACAGCATATTTCCGCGCCAACTGAGCCGTGGAGACATTGCTCATGCGAATGTCTGCTATGGCCGCATCCGTGAGGGCCGCCCGACCGTTTGCTTCGCCGAGACGAACTGGGAGCCT
Source organism: Caulobacteraceae bacterium (assembly GCA_043740995.1). Lineage (GTDB taxonomy): Bacteria > Pseudomonadota > Alphaproteobacteria > Caulobacterales > Caulobacteraceae > Acaudatibacter. The sequence goes on from JAYUBD010000097.1 coordinate 3,604, forward strand.
GCCCTTCGCATCCCGGTCGGCGGCATTCTCAGCAACTGTGCCCACCCAAAGGTGGTCCGGGTTCACGCAGGCGGGTGTGTCGCAGCGGTGGCAGACGCAAAGGCCTGGCGGGATGCTGCCCACAAACTTCTCGTAGGAGAATCTGTGCGCAGATAGGCGCTTGCCGGCCTCCATTATGAGCCCGTACCCGCCGGCCGCTGGGTGGCGCCACAACCAGCATCCTGTCCCCAAGTCAACGCCATAAGAAGCGTGAAACCGTTCAACGGCGGACGCCGACTTTTTCATAGCCGCCACGTCCCATGCTCCCGCAGCATCGCTGCCGGGCTCGTATCTTCAAAGTCTTCCTGATCCTCGTCCGGTTCGCCGCAGGCTTCACACAGCCAATCTCCGTTCAGATCGCAGAGACGGACCTGAGCATCACAGCCGGCGCACTCGTAGAGACGAGCAGCGACGATCTCGCGGGCTTGGGTGGCGAGGTCGGGGGTTTTGGATAGGGCGGCCATGTCAGGCCTCGTCCTTCAGCACGATCATCCGCTCGACCAGTTCGAGAGCGGAGGCTTGAAGGGCTTGGCGGGTAGGGGCTGGTTTGGCCCCGGCAGCGTCCCAGGCAGCGGCCCTGGCAGCGTCCCCGGCAGCGGCCCAGGCAGCGGCCCAGGCAGCGGCCGCATCTTTTCGGACAGCCTCTATCGGACCTCGGATCGAGGGAACCTGCGCCATGCTGGTGATCTCGGGCAGCGCCCGCAGGCTCTCGGCCTGAACGGTCAGCCCGGCCAGTTCCAGCCATGCCGGAGTGTGCGTCCGCACCAGCCAATCGGCAGCCATCAGCGAGCGCCGGTGCTCAAGTTCAGCCGAGCCCGCCGTGCCAACCAGTTTCGGCACCAGCGGCAGCAGCAGGCGCGTCCGCTCCTCGGTATCCGTGATCCCGTCATTCCACGACCGGACGAACGCGCCGATGACCTTGCTCGCGCACTGGGGATGATCCGACCAGGGCTCGCGGGCGATCCAGGCGACCGCTTCCATCGCACAAAGGCGGGCGTCGCTGTTCTGGCTATGCGAGGACGACTGGAGCGCCTTGATCTTCGCCAGGCGCTTGGTGTCGATCTCTATGGTGGCGAGGTCGGGGGTGGGGTGGGACATTGCGGCGGCTCCGAGTTGGTGGAGCCGATATTACGAGCCGTAACGCGATTGGCAAGCACTAAATTACGAAAAGTAACGCCACAAACCCCGGTATGGAGGGAATCGTCTCGGCAAATTGTTGAGGTCAGCCGGCTTTCAGAAGCCGCTCTATCGCCTCGGCGACCGCCGTCCGGCGATCTTCGGGCGCCTGGTCATAGGCAATCAGTATGCGGTCGAGGTTCTCGTCCTCGTCCCGCCACGGTGCGCCGTCGCCCTGGAGAAGCCACTCCCACCGGATGCCCAGGCGCTTAGCGAAGTGGGCGGCTTTCTGATGATCTAGCGGGGTGTGCTTGGAAGATTTCGGTGATCGCTCATAGGTGCGATAGGTGCCGGCCTTCTCACCGAGCGCCACGGCGGCTTCCTCGCCGGTCGAGAACTTCTGGAGCCTCGCCCACTTCAGGCGATCCCAGGTCCCCTCGCAATTCCGCCACCGATCATCCCTGCTCATCCACCGTATGTTACCGATGGTCACGTTACCTCGCGGAACAACCGGCTTGCATTCCAACATTACCGGAAGTAACGTCGCCGCCATGGTCACTTCCGCACATCAGTTCATCGGCGAAAAGGGCGTCACCGCCATTCGCCTGGCAACAGGCCGCTCCGAAGGCGCCGTCAGGGTGTGGAAGCACCGCAACCGCTTCCCGCGCGACGTCTGGCCTGAGCTTGCGACGGCCTTTCCGGAGGAACTGAACCTCGACGTCCTGCGGCTGATCGAGTTCGCGCCGAAGCCCAAGAGCGACCGGAAGCCCAAAGTGTCTGAGGTCGAGGGCCGAGCCGCCTGACATGACCGGGGGCATCCAAACCAATCCTGAACATGCGCGGGTCGGCAACGCCCCACCGACCAGCCGCAAGCCGGCTGACGCGCTTGTCGGCGCTCCGTCCTCACTGTGTCGAGGGCGGGGCGCTGAGTACCCTTCAACCGCGCCGATTTCGGTGTTCGCGCATGGCTACGACGGCCAGGTCGCCCTGGCCGTTCGCGCCAAACATCTTCCCCAGCGCAGCCTTGCCCGCTGCGCTGTGTCTTGCGGCGACGGGCGCCAACCCGTCTCTCCGCCTTTCTACCGCACGAACCGCGTGCGTGATCGCGTCCCGAATTTCCTGCCGAACCTCCACTCGCCTGTCTCCCGTCAAGGTCTTCATCAATGACCTGGGCGGGCGAGAACTTCATGGAAGACGATCCCCAAATTCTTTTGCGGCGGTTCGCAGAGTACGTTCGGCCATACCCAGCCAAGTCGCTCGCGCTGATGGGCGGGTGCGCGGAGAAGACCGCCGAGCACTGGCGCAACGGCGTGAGCTGGCCAACAGCGCGGCACTGGAAGTTGATCGTGCGGGCCTTTGGCCGCGATGTGCTGGCGGCCGTCTTCGACCCTGAAATCAATGACACCTTAGCCCGGTTGCGGCGGGAAGAGGCGCAGCTGGAGGAACGCCTTGAACAAGCTCGTGCGCGCCGCCGTCGCGCGACTGCTGGCGGTTTGGATCTCACTGAAGAACGCCGTGGTCCGGCTTTGGCTGATCGCGACCCACTAGATGCCGATCTGTTTGGCGGCGCGGGCTCTGAAATGGAGCTGCGAAACCGAGACCCCTAACCCCAACACGTAGCGGAGTCGCCGCCACCCGCGAGGGCGCGGCTGGTCTGGTCGCCAGCTTTTCCGGCTCCGCTGCAACACCCTTCGAAAAGATCAACGACCAGAACGGAAAGGAAAGACCAAGATGACCACTCGAAATCTTCCCACCCTGACCGCGATCGCCGGCGACCCCGCCGTCATCGCCGGCCTCAGCCTCGACGCGCTCGACGCGATCCTCGGCGAGTGCGCCGACCAGACCACCATCGCCGGAGCCGCCAAGAAGGCGATCACCGCCTACATCGAGAAGTCCTACGCGGGCGACATCGCCCACGCCTACGCCGCGCAGGACAAGGATTTCGGCACGGTCCGCATCGCCGACGGCGGCTACGAGATTGTGGTCGAAACGCCGAAGCGCACCGAATGGGATCAGACGATCCTGACCGCCGCCGGTGACAAGATCGCAGCAGCCGGTGACGACGTACACGAGTACCTCGACGTCACGCTCAGCGTGCCCGAGCGGAAGTACACCGCCTGGCCGGCGCACATCCGCGATGTCTTCGAACCGGCGCGCACCGTCAAGCCGGGCACGCGCTCGATCAAGCTCGTCCGGAAGGAGGCGGCGTGATGCCCCGTCTTAACAGCAAGGCATGGATGGCGATCTACGAGACGCTCGTCGAGGAAATCGCGGGCGGACAAGACGAGGTGGCGCGCGTCGCGGAAGGGGTCTTCACGGCCCTCGCGGCGCTCGGCGCCCTGAAGAAGGGGGCGCTCTGATGCCCATTTCAATCGTCACCGCCGACCAGCGCGCCAAGGAGTTCGGCGGGGTGAAGATGGTGATCTTCGGCCCCTACGGGATCGGCAAGACCAGCCTGCTGCGCACGCTCGACGCCAAGTCGACGCTGTTCGTGGACGGCGAGGCCGGCGATCTCGCGGTTCAAGACGTGGCGGTCGACGCCATGCGGCCGACCACCTGGCCGGAATGCCGACACCTGGCCGCCTTCATCGGCGGCGCGAACCCGGCGTTCCCTGCCGAAGCCACCTACGGCCAGGCCCACTATGACGCCGCGGTCGAAATGTTCGGCAAGCCGGATGCGCTCGATCGCTACGAGACAATCTTCGTCGACAGCATCACCAAGATCAGTCGCATCGCCCTGCAGTGGGCCCAGCAACAGCCCGACGCCTTCAACGCCCAGGGCAAGCCGGACCTGCGCGGCGCTTACGGCATCCTCGGCCGGGAGATGCTGGCCTGGATCACCCAGCTGCAGCACGCGCGACAGAAGAACGTCGTGTTCACCTGCGCGATGGAGCAGTCGAAAGACGACTTCGGCCGCCTGGTCTGGGAGCCGCATCTTGAAGGCGCGAAGACCGGGCGCGAGCTGCCCGGCATCGTCGATGAGGTGATCTCATACTCATTGATCGACTTCGGCGATGGCGAGGCCGTCCGCGCCTTCGTCACCCAGAAGGACAACGTCTACGGCCTACCGGCCAAGGATCGCTCCGGTCGCCTCGATCCCATCGAGCCACCGGATCTCGGAAAGCTGATCGCCAAGGCGAGCGATCAGAAGCGTCGACGAGCTGCCCTCACTACCACGATCAAGCAGCCCGCCGACGCCCAGCCCAAAGCCGCCTAACCCCTCTGAAAAGGAAAAACGACCATGAACGATCTCGACTTCAACAACGCCGAGCCCCAACGGGCAATGGGCGAACTGATCCCCGACGGCACCATCGTGCTGCTGGTGTCCAACCTCCGGCCCGGTGGCGAAGGCCCCGGCGGCTTCCTGAAGGGCTCCTCCACCGGCGCCCAGATGCTGG
>JAYUBD010000098.1:0-2449 GCA_043740995.1 Caulobacteraceae bacterium
CGACTCCTGGCCGCCCAGGGCGTTAAGGTCGCCATTTTCGACATGAACGACGCCAAGGGCGAGGCGGTGGCGGCCGAGGTGGGCGGCATATTCTGCAAGTGCAACGTCACCTCCGACGAAGAGGTTGACGCTGCTTTCGCCAAGGCACGGGCCGCCCACGGTCAGGAGCGGATCCTGGTCAATTGCGCCGGCACCGGCAACGCCGCCAAGACCGCCGGCCGCGATCGCAATACGGGGGAGATCAAGCATTTCCCAATCGAGGCCTTTAACTGGTTGATCCAGATCAATCTGGTCGGCACCTTCCGCTGCATCGCCAAGAGCGCTGCGGGCATGCTGACCCTTGAGCCCCTGGAAGACGGTGAGCGCGGCGCGATCGTCAACACCGCTTCGGTGGCGGCCGAGGATGGCCAGATGGGCCAGGCAGCCTATTCGGCTTCGAAGGGCGGCGTGGTCGGCATGACCCTGCCGATTGCCCGCGATCTGATGAGCGAGGGCATTCGGGTCAACACCATCCTGCCCGGTATTTTCGACACGCCGTTGATGCTGGGGGCGCCGGTGAACGTGCGCGAGGCACTGGCCGCCTCGGTGCCGTTCCCCAAACGCCTGGGCAAGCCGGATGAGTACGCTCAGCTGGCCCTGACCATGATCACCAACAGCTATTTCAACGGCGAGGACGTCCGCCTCGACGGCGCCATCCGAATGGCGCCGCGTTAGAGCAGGAGCGTCTTGACTTGAATAGCTTCCCCCGCGACGGCGGTGGCCCAGCCCGGATTGGCGACAATGCAGCAATGCAGGAGCCTGGATCCTCGCTATCGCGGGGGAAACGCGATTGAAGCGGCGCGAGCCGGCCTCAAACAACGCCCCCTCCCGCCGCGGCTCCGATCTTCGCTCCCCGCCTCGGGCGCGAGGACCACACGGCTACGGCGTCGGGCGTTGGATCTTGGGACCGAGATTGGCCAATACCGCGCGGGCGTCAAAGGCCTTGGCGTCATCCGATGGTTTGACGCCGTGATGCATCACGATGTCGGCGGTGGCTTCGAACTTCTGGACGGTCTCGAAATTCACCGAGTCGGCCCAGAATGGGTCGCCCCAGAGCGGACCCCAGCTGCGCCAGCCGAACCCGCCGCCGAAATAACGCCAGTTCGGGCGGAAATAGCCGTAGCCGAAGCCGCGCCCATAGAAGGGGTCGGGATCGACATAGGTGCGCTTGTCGCGCTCGGTGTGACGATCGACGGTTTCGAACCAGTCGAACCCCGCCTTGGCGGTGAGCTCGGCGGACCGATAGAGCAGATAGGTTTCCACCGTTTCGCGGGAGGTCAGGGTGTTGCCCTGAAACGTCACCTGCAGATGGTCGGCGTCCAATCTTTGTTCGCGGAAACCACCGGAGACGTTGGAGCCGTGAACCAGCGGCTGGTAGGGTGTGGCGGTCTCACAGGCGGCCAAGCCCAGGATCAGGATCGAAGCGACGGCCAGCGCCGCCTTGTTCACTTTCATGATTACACGCGTCCTTGCGCCCGCAATCGGGGCCGTATCCCTCGACGACGCAGTCTCTCACGATGCGACCCCCGTCGTAAAGCGGGGTCCGCGTGCCGGCGTTTCAGCCGCCTTTTTGAATCATCAACCAGATGATCCGACCCAGAGCACCGAACAGCAGGACCCCGGTGGCCAGGGCCTGGATGCCGAACCCCTGACCACGTGACGCCGCCGCCTTGGCATAGCCGGTCATGTACAGGAATCGGCCCACGATCCACACCAGACCGATCCCGGCCGCGACCCGCTTGTCCCAAAAGGCGGCGAACAGCCAGAGTGACGGAAGGAAGATCATCAACCATTCGAGCGTGTTGGCCTGTACCCGGAACAGACGTTCAAAGTCCGGATGTCCGGTGGTGGCCGGCGCCACGACGCCAAATTTAGAGCGCCCCTGGCCGACCTGAAGACCCATGTAGAAATACAGCAACAGCGACACCAAGGTGACGATCGCGACCAGGGCATAGGCTTGCATGATAGAATTCCTCCCACATTTTCTGTCCGCGACCCTGGCGCGCCGGTCGGCCCTGGGTCAAGGCGCCTGCTGAAACTGTGGCTTGCCGTCCGATCCGGCACTGGCGTCCGGGAGCCGCATCGGCGAACATGCCAATGGCCCGAGCCGGTTTCGCCGTGGGAAAGCTGCGAGACCAAGTCCAGAGGAGCTCTCCCGACCAATTCCCAAGGAGGATATGCATCATTTTATCCGATCCGATCCTGGCCGGCAGCATAGGGCTGGTGGGTCTGATCCTCGGCGCGGGCGGGGCCGGCCTGATCGCGCGGCGCTGGATGGCGCGCCGGACGGACCGTCTGTCAGGACAAATTGCCGCGGTTGATCAACGCCTGAAACAGGTCGGGGCCGCCACTCATGCCTTTGAGTCGGCCCTGATCCTGATTGACGATTCGCGCCCGTCCCTGGTGGCGG
>JAYUBD010000099.1:0-2441 GCA_043740995.1 Caulobacteraceae bacterium
ACGAATAGGCAGCTTCCAAGCGAAGGGACGCATGTCAGGATGCTGTATTGCGAGGATAAAATCCTGGGTCTGATGCCGCAAGCTCCGATCAGAGCAAACAAGAAGAGCGAATTGGGCAAATCCAGACCGCCGGCGCCCTCAAGGCGTGAGAATCGATCAGCGTCGCGCGGGGTGTGAAATTTACGGCGCTCACCCTCCTGGCGACCGGCGTGGGGGTTGGCGCCGCGCTGTTTGACGCTGCCATCCGCTCTCTCAAACGGATCGGCGCCGAGCCGCCAATCCGCCTCGTTTCGCTTTGTGCCTCGCGCCTCACCTGATAGAGGGCGCCAATGCCTACGTTGAACGACACACGCGCCCAGTTTCTGGGCTATTTCGCCGCCGCCGACCACGCGGTCATCCCCTCCGCGCCCCTGGTGCCGCAGAGCGATCCGACCTTGATGTTCGTCAATGCCGGCATGGTTCCCTTCAAGAACATCTTCACCGGCGTCGAAACGCCGCCCGCCTCGCGGGCGACGTCATCGCAGAAATGCGTGCGCGCGGGCGGGAAACACAACGACCTTGACAATGTAGGCTACACCGCCAGGCACCTGACCTTCTTTGAAATGCTGGGAAATTTCTCCTTCGGAGACTATTTCAAAGAAGGGGCCATCGATCACGCCTGGACCTTCGTCACGCGCGAGCTTGGCCTGTCTGCCGACCGACTAATGGTCAGCATCCATCCGTCCGATGATGAAGCGGCCGCCCTTTGGAAGAGGATCGCGGGCCTGGATGATCGCAAGATCGTTCGCTTGGCGGAAAACATGTGGTCGATGGGGGATACCGGACCATTCGGACCCAACACCGAGATTTTCTACGATCACGGCCCGTCCGTGGACGGCGGGCCGCCCGGCTCTCCCGATGAGGACGGCGACCGGTTCGTCGAGATCTGGAATCTCGTCTTCATGCAATTCGAGCAGTTCGCCGACGGTCGAAGCGCCAACCTTCCCAAGCCCTGTATCGACACCGGTATGGGCCTGGAACGGGCAACCTGCGTGTTGCAAGGCGTTCACAGCGTCTTCGAGACTGACCTATTCAAGACGTTGATCGGCTGCAGCGAGTCTCTGACCGCAGTCCCCGCCGTCGGCGCTCAAGCGGCTTCTCACAGGGTCATCGCCGATCATCTGCGCTCGACCTCGTTCCTGATCGCCGACGGCGTCACGCCCTCCAATGAGGGGCGCGGCTATGTATTGCGCCGGATCATGCGCCGGGCGATGCGTCATGCCCACCTCCTGGGCGCGACCGAACCACTCATGCATCGTCTTGTGCCCACGCTGGTGGCTGAAATGGGCGGCGCCTATCCCGAGTTGCAACGCGCGGCGCCGACCATCACCGAAACCCTGCGCCAGGAGGAAGAGCGTTTTCATCGCACCCTTGGCCGGGGCATGATCCTGTTGGACGAGGCCACCGCTCATCTGGCTGAAGGCGACACTCTTTCCGGCGAGGTGGCGTTCAAGCTCTATGACACCTATGGTTTCCCCCTTGACCTGACCCAGGATGCGGTGCGGGCGCGGGGGATTGGCGTTGATCTGGCCGGCTTCGACGCAGCCATGGACGGTCAACGCAGAATGGCGCGGGAAAGCTGGTCCGGCTCCGGACAACAGGCCCAGAGCGCCGTGTGGTTGGCCCTGCGGGATCGCTTCGGCCCGACCGTTTTTGACGGCCACGATGGATTGGAGGCGACGGTCAAGGCGATGGCCCTGATCAGGGACGGCGAAGAGGTTGCGCGCGCTCAAACGGGCGAGACGGTCATGGCGATGTTTGAGGCGACGCCTTTCTATGCCGAGAGCGGCGGGCAGGCGGGCGACCGAGGCCAGGCGGGGTGGCCCGACGGCGACGCGGAAGTGACCGATACCCAAAAACTTGCCGGCGACCTGCACGTCCATACGCTCAAGATCACCAGCGGCGTGTTGAACATCGGCGATGCGGTGCGTCTGGTCGTGGACCGTGAGCGGCGCGCGCGCACGCGCCTCAATCACTCGGCGGCGCATCTGGCGCATGCCGCCCTGCGTCATGTCCTTGGCCCACACGTGGCCCAAAAGGGCCAACTCGTGGATGCCGAACGCATGCGCTTCGATTTCAGCCATGGCGGCCCGCTGACGGCTGCCGAGCTCGATGCGATCGAGGCGGAGGTCAACGCGGTCATCCGACAAAACCAGGCCGCCGACACCCAGGAAATGGCCCCACAGGCTGCGATTGAGGCTGGCGCCATGGCGCTGTTTGGCGAAAAGTATGGCGACAGGGTGCGGGTCTTAAGTCTCGGGCGCGCTATCGACGGCGACGGGGCCTATTCGGTGGAGCTGTGCGGCGGAACCCATGTCGCGCGGACCGGTGATATCGCCCTGTTCAAGATCATTTCTGAACAGGGGATCGCGGCGGGAATCCGCCGTATCGAAGCCCTGACC
>JAYUBD010000100.1:0-2438 GCA_043740995.1 Caulobacteraceae bacterium
GATCATCGCGGCGGCTTGAGCCTGCCGCCGACGGCGCGCGGGTGAAGCCGTCTCTGGCTTCCCCGGCGCCTTGGTGCTAAACGCCGCGCTTCTCGCGCTCCGCGACCCCATTGGCGGATTGGAAGCCGTTTCCTTCATGCTGCTCGGCCTGCTGTTAACCTTGAATATTATCGTGTGCCTCGCCCTGATCGGCGTCGTGCTTTTGCAACGCTCGGAAGGCGGTGCGCTGGGCGGCGGCAGTCCGAGCGGTCTGATCACCACTCGTGGCGCGGGCGATCTGCTGACCAGAACAACCTGGATCCTGTTTTCCGTGTTCTTGACGATCAGTCTCGCCTTGACCTTGCTGGGCGGTCGGGAACGGTCGTCGCAAGCCATTCTGAACCGTTTGAAACTGCAATCGATCAATCCAGACGCTGTCCTGCCGTCGCGGGCGCAACATCCGACGGGCGCGCCCGGTCAGGCGCCGCCGCCGACCGTTCATTTGACGGGCTCCCAAACCCCCGACGGGGCCGGCGCTACTCAGCCCGCCTCAGGCCGGCGCGACCTCTCAGCGCCGATTCCGTCGGTCAATCTGGCGCCGCTGACGGCGGCCGGGACGAAGGCTCCGGTCAACACCCCCGCGCTCTGATCCAAAAAAGATTTCTAAACACCGTCGCCCAACGCGCCCTAAGCCGCGAATCGGTGATATGCAGAACGCCCATGACCCGGTTCATCTTCATCACCGGCGGCGTGGTCTCCTCCCTGGGAAAAGGTCTCGCTTCCGCGGCGCTCGGCGCCCTGTTGCAAGCGCGCGGCTATAAGGTCCGCCTGCGCAAACTCGACCCCTACCTCAATGTCGATCCAGGGACGATGAGTCCCTATCAGCACGGGGAGGTGTTCGTCACTGACGATGGCGCCGAGACTGATCTGGATCTCGGACACTATGAGCGCTTTACCGGGGTGTCGGCCACGCGGGCCGACAACATCACCACGGGTCAGATCTACAAGACCATTCTGGAGAAGGAGCGGCGCGGCGACTATCTGGGCGCGACAGTCCAGGTGATTCCGCACGTCACCGACGAGATCAAACGCTTCGTCCTGGCCGATCCAGGGGAGGGGGTTGATTTCGTGCTCGTCGAGATCGGCGGCACGGTCGGCGACATTGAGGGTTTGCCCTTCTTCGAGGCGATCCGCCAACTCGGCCAGGAATTGCCGCGCGGCGACGCCTGTTTCGTTCACCTGACTCTCCTGCCGTTCATCAAGACGGCCGGCGAGATGAAAACCAAGCCGACCCAGCACTCGGTCAAGGAACTGCGATCGATCGGCATCCAGCCCGACATCCTGCTGTGTCGGTGCGAGCAATCGATCCCGCCGGAAGAAAAGCGTAAAATCGGCCTGTTCTGCAATGTCCGCGCCTCGGCGGTGATCGAGGCTCTGGACGCCGCGAATATCTATTCGGTGCCGCTCGACTATCACGCCCAAGGTCTCGATTCAGAGGTGCTGAACGTGTTCGGGATCGTGGACGCGCCAGCTCCGGATCTGGCCCGTTGGCGTCAGGTGTCCGACCGCGCCATTCATCCTGACGGCGAAGTCACCATCGCCGTAGTCGGCAAATACACAGTGTTAAAAGACGCCTATAAGTCGCTGATTGAAGGCCTTATTCACGGCGGGATGGCCAATCGCGTCAAGGTTAACTTCGATTGGGTCGAGAGTGAGGCTTTCGAGGGCGACGACGGGGCGGCGGCCGCGCGCCTGGAGGGGGTGCACGGCATATTGGTGCCGGGGGGCTTTGGCGAGCGCGGCTCGGAGGGCAAGATTCGCGCAGCCCAATTTGCCCGCATGCGACAGGTTCCCTATTTTGGTGTCTGTTTCGGGATGCAGATGGCTGTGATCGAAGCGGTGCGCAATGTCGCCGGAATAGCGGCCGCGTCCTCGACTGAATTTGGGGCGACGTCAGAACCGGTGGTTGGCCTGATGACCGAGTGGACGCAGGGCAATCGCCGCGAAGTCCGCAGCGAGGGCGATAACCTGGGCGGGACCATGCGCCTGGGCGCCTATGATGCGCTCCTGACCCCGGGCTCGAAGATCGCCGGCATTTATGGCGCCGCCACCATCAGCGAGCGGCATCGGCATCGCTACGAGGTGAATATCGGTTATCGTGAAGCTTTCGAAAGTGCCGGCCTGATCATGACGGGCATCTCTCCCGACGGCCTGTTGCCCGAGATCGTCGAACGCACCGACCATCCCTGGTTTATCGGCGTTCAATACCATCCCGAACTCAAGAGTCGCCCCTTCGCACCCCACCCACTGTTCGCGAGCTTCATCGCCGCGGCCGTCGAGCAGAGCCGGCTGGTTTAGGGGAGATGCCCTCCGGGCCGCGACTCGGCTCGGCCGAACCCGCAGGGAATTGAAAACGAAATAGCTTGCGGACATCTTGGTGATGTGGTTGACTATAACAC
>JAYUBD010000101.1:0-2425 GCA_043740995.1 Caulobacteraceae bacterium
GGGGCGGTGATGCCCTCGCGGACCAGGGCCTGGCCTTGCTGACCGTCAAAGAAGATGGCGTGCGAGATATGGTCGTCCCAGATCAGCGGCGCCCATAGAAAGAAGAAACCGCCGGGGGTTTGCGGCGCGCCGCCCAGGTCGCGTTCGCCAACGCCGCGCACGCCCCAGGAGCGATCCTTGGTGCCCCGGCAAACCTGATCATCGACGACGATCTCGCCGTCGGGCGTGCGGATGACGCCGCTCCAGCGTCCGAACTGATCGAATCGCGTGGCGTCCATGATCGCCCGGGGGCCGGAATACAGGGTCTGGCGGGCCTCCTTGATCGCCGCCGTGCGGGCCGAAAAGGTCAGATCACAGGCCAGGCCGCCGGCATTGTCGTCCAGCACCACGCGGGTCCGCCGCATGGGCTCAATCACCTCCATGCGGAACGGACCGACCTGCATCTCGGTGCGCTCGATCGGCGCCCGGCGCGAGCCGTAAAAACAGTGCTGCTGTTCGCCAGGCCGGACCACGCTGAAGGCGCAATCCATGATCCCGCGATGGGGATAGATCGCCATGCCGATCCCGAAATAATAGGAGCCGTCCGGTGCGTAGCCGTTGAACCATGTCCGGTCATAGACATTGCGGTCGCTGGTCGCCGGGTGCGCGATCGGCTCCGGAGTCTGGTGGATCGGAAAGTCGTCGAGTTTGTTGAGCATCAGGGTTCCAGACTAGGGGCGGGGGGCGGTGGGCATGGCGCCCGGGACGGCCAATCGGCCATCGCCGGTGCGCACCATCAGCGGATAGCGATAGCCCTTATAGCTCTGGGCGGTGAACACCCCTTCGCGTTGCAGAAACAGGAACTGGCCCTGATAGGAACCGGTCACCTCGCTGCGCGTGGCGCCCAGCGCGTTGAAGCGCATGCGCATCGCCTCCAACTGCCCGGCGCAATGTTCAAGGTCCGGTTGCTGGTCGGCCAGCCTGTTGAATTTGACCGCGCCGCCCGGCCCCTGCGCCAGATGCCAGCAGACACCGCGATCCCGCGGCGCCTCAAGCGCCTTTTCACAGGCGGTGAGGATCAGGGCGGGCAGGGCGAGACAGGCGATCAGGGTCAGGCGCATGAAAAATACCTTTCACGGGGAGTGTGGCGCGTTCCGCGCGCGGTCATCGGGCGTCCTGGCCGGCGCAGGCCTCGCTCTGGTCGATCAGCAGGCGGAAGTTGCGGTTGTCTTTGGAAATTTCCACCCGGCCTTGGGCGAGGCGCAGCGTGCGGTCCGCCCAACGGCCATAGGCGGCCACTCCGGCGCGGGTGCATTGGCCGCCATACAGGGTTTGAACGCAGGCGTTCAGACTGGTCTCGCCCGGCAGACGGGTCCAACCCGCGTCGCCATAGGCCCAGCAGGCTCCGTCGGATTTCGGCGACGGCGGGGTCGCGACCGGGGCGCTTTCAGATATGCTCTCGGTCGCGACGGCGGGGCTGGCGGCGTCGGCGGCGGGGGGCAGTGGCGTGATCTGGTCGGAGACCCCGTTTGATGCCGCCAAGGCGCCGCTGGGATCCAGGCCGACATCCAGCGCGCCGGTGGCGACGCCATTCCTGCGCGCGCAGTCGGCGAGCGGAAGTTCGCCGACCAGCTGGCCGTTGACGAAGCAACGAAGCGGTCGCCGTGGATCAAGCTTGATATCGTCATCCCGACCGGTCTGCACCACCAGCCCGCCCTGCGAGGCGGGCGATGCTTCGCGAGGGCTGTGTCGCACGGTCATCATCACGCCGGCCAGGATCAGCCCGGCGATCAGGGCCAGGCCCATGCCCATCAGCACAACGACACGACGATTCTTCAGGAAATCCATCGTAACTCTTAAGGGGGCGCGGCGCGCCTATTTGAAGCGGTAGGTGATCCGGCCCTTGCTGAGATCATAGGGCGTCATTTCCACCAGAACCTTGTCGCCGGCCAGGACGCGGATCCGATTCTTCCGCATCTTGCCCGCCGTATGGGCGATGATTTCATGGTCGTTTTCGAGCATCACCCGAAATGTGGCGTTCGGCAGCAACTCGCTGACCGTCCCCGGGAGTTCCAACAGTTCCTCTTTCGCCATGCGGCTCCTCAAAAGTCATGAATGGGGGCGCGACGCCGCGAAAACCTTGAATCGGCCTCGCAACGCTGACCACGCCGGGCGCAATCATACGCACCCAACCGGTTGAGGTCGATGGCTGGCGGGCGTATGTCCAAAACAGCTCGGAAGGCGCGGGTGTCCGAGGATCACTACAGGGATCCGTGATGGTCTTTTGCGCCTTGATCGTGAAGTCGGGCGGCGGATCGGCGGCGGCGCTGCGCCTCGGCCGGCGCATTCTTCTGAGCGGACTTCTGAGCGGACTTCTGAGCGGAATGGGCGGATCGACGATCGCCGCGCCGGATGTCGCGCCAACCGCCACGCCGCCGTCCGCCGA
>JAYUBD010000102.1:0-8058 GCA_043740995.1 Caulobacteraceae bacterium
TTTGCGGCATGGGACATACCCGCGCGGTCCCTCGCCGAGGCCGTTCGTCAGGCCGGACCCGGGGCGCCGCACCTTTCGGCGATTGTCGATGATGTCAGCGGTCGACCGGTCGCTTTGGCGGTGGCCCTGCTCCCGCGGGCCCGCGCCTGGCCGCTGGGCGAAACCGTGCGCGCCGCGCTCGAAAGCGGCGGGGCGGCCTATGCCGTCTTGGGGGTTCGCGCGATTGAAGGCGCCGCCTGGTCCGAGGTGTTTTCCGCCTGGGGATTGAGCCCGTCGGAAGGCCGCGTCGCCGCCGCGCTTGTGCGCACCGGAGATTTGCGGCGCGCCGCCGCTGAAGCCGGGATCACCTATGAGACCGCCCGTGACACGATCGCCGACGCGATGGCCAAAACCGGGGCGCGGCGCCAACCCCAGTTCGTCCAACAAATCACGACGCTGGCCTTTGGTGATTTGCCGGCCAACGATACCGCCTGGCAGACCCTGGCCGACGTCTTCCGGTTATCGGCGCGACAGGCGCGGCTGGCGCACCTCGTGGCCTTGGGCGCCACGCGGGCGGCGGCGGCGGCCGCGCTGACGATTTCCGATCAGAGTGCGAAAGCCGATCTCAAGGTGATTTATGAGCGGTGCAATGTCGACGGGGGCGCGGCCTTGAGCCGGATCGTCGCCGAACTGGACGCCCTGACGCGGCTGGCGTCAGCCACCGATGTGGAAATCCGCATCGCCGGGGCCGCGCCCGAACCGCTACGCTTTATTCGTCGGCGTCGCCGCGCCGGACGGATCGCCGTCGAGGATCACGGTCCCGCGCACGGCATTCCCGTGATCGTTTTCCACACGCCGACCAGCGGTCGGCGCCTTGCACGGGTTTTGGTCGAAACACTGCATGCGGCGGGCCTTCGGCCCATCTCGGTCGAACGTCCGGGCTTTGGACTCACCTCGCCCGCCGCGGGGGATTTCCTCGCGGAAGCACACGCCGACCTGATCGATGTGCTCGACGCGTTGAGTATCAAGCGAACCCGCCTGTTGGGCCTGGCGTCCATATTGCCGTTGATGTTCGCCGGCGCGCACCCCGAGCGGTGCGAGCGCGGCGTGATGATCACCTCGGCTCCCCCCGGGTTCGCGGCGCAGGGCGGGGCGTTTGGCGCGGTCGCCCGCATGGCGCTCACCCGCCCCGGCGTCGTCGATAGCTTCGTGCGCATGTTCACCCGGCTTTCAAACGACACCACCATCGAGCGGATGACCGAACAGGCCGTGGCCGGGTCGTCCTCGGACCTTGCCGCGTTCGCCGACCCGACCAACCGTCGCGACTATATTCGTGCGTCACGACAAGCGTGGAGCGGCGAAGGCATGGCGCGGGAGTTCGTGTTTCACGCCGGCGGCGGCGCGGCGCCGGTCGAGCCTGCCCATCACGACTGGACGATCCTGTTCGGCGATCAAGACGGAATAAAAATCAAGGGTGACCCCGCGGTCGCCTGGCGCGCCGTCCTGCCGAACGCCCGCATACGCCTGGTAGCCGACGGCGGTCGGTTCCTACACCTGAGCCATCCAGGCGAGATCGCCGACGCTCTGACGGCGGCATGGTGAGGGGGGCATAAGGGCAAAGAAATTGCATATTGCAATTCTTCCTGCTAAGATATTGCGATATGGAACATCCGGATCGATCGTTTTGCCGGCGAATGGTACTCAACGCCCGGCGGAATTTTCGGCCTGGCGCGGTCCGCGAGACCCATAATTTGGAATACTGGTAATAATTACCAATAAAATCAATAACATACCCTGACATTTTCTCGCGAACTCTTCCGCAAACAACCCGCCAAAAAACCGCCAAAACAAGCCCAAATACCGCCAATTGACGCCAATCAACGCCCGCCGACCGCCAAAAAACGCCTGAAAACCCGCCAATAACCCGCCAATAACCCGCCCTCGGACGCCCAAACCCGCCCGAGGGGGTCCAACCGGCGGCCCGGTCGCGGGCGCCGCGCCGGGGTTCGCGGCGCGTCGGGCTTGCGGCGCCGAAGCCGCATCCCTGGCGTTTTCCCCCCGGACCGCCGCGAATGGGTCTTGCTCCCGCGCCGCGAGGTTGACTAGTGTCCGCCGTGCGTCGATGGGCGGGTTCGACTTCGCGTCGCTCGAAGGTTTGGCGGGCGACCGCTCTCTGTTCAGAATACGGGATGCCTGACGCCACTTCGAACCCGGGCGACGGGATCGCGCGCCGGGCGTCATTGAGGAGTAACGACATGTCGACGATCTATGATCTGATCACCATGGCGATTTTCGCCGGCCTGGTCGTGCTGTTCCTGCAGCGATCGACGGCGGCGGAACCCCGGGACCACATGTATCAGTACGCCCCGCCCTGCATCGGATGCGCGGTCGCCAACTATGTCGGCAATCATGGACAAGGGATCATCGCGGCGATCATCATCGTGGCGGTGGTCGGCTATATCCTGTTCGTGTTGAAGCCTTTCCATCAAACGCCGTGACGACGCTGGCCGGTCGGAGCCGATGCAACGGGCCGATTGGGCGGCCCCGGACAACGATTTTCAGCCCATCGCGCCATCCCCTGTTGTAGAGGTGCGCGAACGGGTGAGTTCAGAGGATTGCCATGGGTTGGATTGATAAACTGACGTCACGCTTCCTCGGTCGGGGCGCCGTGGGCGCGCGGACCGCGGCGCCGGCCGCCCAGCCGTGGCTGACCGCCCCGGAGCGAGCGACGCGCGGGAGCGCGGCGAGTTCGTTTCCGCGCTTTCAATCCACGGCGGGCGATCAGCTTGATCCCCGCGCCAGCGACAACTTCGCCAATCTGCGGGTCCGGCTGCGCGGCGCCTATACCCCGGCCCAGCCGGTGGCGGATCGCCGAATGTTCGCCGGCCGAACCAAGGCGCTGACCAATCTCATTCGCGCCATCGAAGACCAGCGCCTGCACAGCGTGATCTATGGCGAACGCGGCCTCGGCAAGACCTCGATGCTGCACGTATTGGCGCAGACCGCGCGCGAGGCGCGTTATCTGGTGATCTACGTGACCTGCGGCGCGGGATCGAATTTCGACGAAATGTTCCGCACCATCGCCGACGGCATTCCGCTGTTGTTCCACAGCCAATATGGACCGACCTCCAACGAGGCCGAGGCGGGCGCTACCCTGCTGAGCCTGCTGCCGCACGAGCCGGTGTCGGTGAGAACGGCCAGCGATATGCTGTCGCGAATCGCCGGCACCCGCGTCCTGGTGATCCTGGATGAATTCGACAGGGCCGAGTCCGACGAGTTCCGCCGCGCCATCGCCGAACTGCTCAAGAGTCTGTCGGATCGCTCGGCCCGCGTGCAGCTGGTGATCGCCGGCGTGGCGGCCAACCTGACCGAGCTGGTGGCCAATGTGCCGTCGATCCAGCGCAACATCTCCGCCCTGCAAATTCCGAAAATGACGGCGGCTGAAATCCGCGGTCTGGTGAAGAATGGCGAGGCGCTGAGCGGATTGACCTTTGACGATGGGGCGGTCCACGCGATCATCTCGCGATCGATCGGCTTTCCCTATCTGGCCAGTATGCTGGCGCACCGCGCCGCGCTGATGGCCATTGACCAGTCGCGCACCGCCATCGGCGCCGAGGATGTGGCCAGCGCCACCAGCGAGGCGGTTGACGAGTTCAAGAGCCGGGTGTCGCGCCGTTCGCAATTGCAGATCGAGGATCGCGTCCAAAAAGGCATGCTGGGGCCGCTGGGCGCCCTGGCCGGGGCGGCGCAGAGCACCGGCGGCCTGTTCTCGGCGGAGGATATCAGCGCGCTGCATGCCGATCCGACCAATATCACCGCCGCGCGCGGGCTGGCGGACCGCATGGCGACCGAACACGTATTGATCGAGAGCCGGGACGACGAATTTGGTCGCAGCTACCGGTTCTTCGAGGACAGCGTACCGGTCTATCTGTGGCTGTTGGCGGCGCAGGGCCGGTTCTTTGAAGGTCGCGACGCGGCCAGTCGGGACGAAGCGCCTTAAGCGGCGACGATCGCCGCGCGGAAGCCTGTTCGCGGCCTCCGATTCGCATTGCAGCGCCCCTCTGACGGAGTTCCGGCTTGCCCACAAAACTGTTGAAGCCCCGCCGCTTCGGCGATGACCGGGGCTGGTTCTCCGAGATCTACAACCAGCGAAGCTTTCAAAGCCTCGGGATCGACACCGTCTTCCGCCAGGACAACCACGCCTATTCCAAGGCGCCCTGGGTGTTGCGCGGCCTGCACTTTCAATCGCCGCCGCACGCCCAGGCCAAGCTGGTGCGCTGCATCCGGGGCGCGATCTGGGATGTGGCCGTGGATATCCGCGGCGGCTCGCCGACCTATGCCCAATGGGTCGCCGCCGAGCTCAGCGCCCGCAACGGCTTGCAACTGTTCGTGCCGGAAGGCTTCGCCCACGGCTATGTCACGCTCGAGGCCGACACCGAGGTCGAGTACAAGGTCAACGACTACTATGCGCCGGACTGCGATGGCGGCCTGATGTGGAATGATCCGGATCTCTCCTTGCCCTGGCCACTGGCGGGCGCCGCCCCGACCCTGTCTGACAAGGACACCCGCCTACCGGCTTTGGCGAATTTCGTCACCCCGTTCACCTATGATGGCCGCCCGATGACGCCGCTCGAATTTACCCTGGATTGATCAAATCATGACCCGCCCCGGCTTGCGTATTCTGGTCACCGGCGGCGCCGGGTTCATCGGCTCGGCCCTGGTTCGCCATCTGTGCGCCGACACGCCGCACGAGGTGCTCAATCTCGACAAGCTGACCTATGCCGGCAACCTCGCCTCATTGGAGCCGATCGGCAATTCTCCGCGCTACAGCTTCGTGCGGGCTGATGTCTGTGATCCCGACGCGGTCGCCACCGCCCTCGCCGACTTTCGACCGGATGTCGTCACCCATCTGGCGGCGGAGTCCCACGTTGATCGATCGATCGACGGCCCGGCCGAATTCATCCAGACCAATATCGTCGGCGCCTTCAACATGCTGTCGAAAGTCCGCGACTACTGGTCCGGCCTCGGCGACGAGGCGCGCGAGCGATTCCGGTTCCACCATATCTCGACCGACGAGGTGTTCGGCTCGCTGGGTCCGGAGGGGTTCTTCACCGAAGCGACGCCCTATGATCCCCGATCGCCCTATTCGGCCTCGAAGGCCGCCTCCGACCATCTGGTCCGCGCCTGGGGACATACCTATGGCCTGCCGGTGCTGGTCACCAATTGTTCAAACAATTACGGGCCTTATCACTTTCCGGAAAAGCTGATCCCGCTGATGATCATCAAGGCCATCGCCGGTGAGGCGCTGCCGGTCTACGGCTCCGGCGACAACGTGCGGGACTGGCTGCATGTTGAAGACCATGTGCGCGCCCTGACCCGGGTGTTCGAGCGCGGCCAGGCTGGCGAGACCTATATTATCGGCGGCAATGCCGAGCGGACCAATATGCAGGTGGTGCGAACGATTTGCGCCGTGCTCGACCGGGTGCATCCGCGATCCGACGGCAAAGCCTATAGCCGCCAAATCAGCCATGTCGCCGACCGCCCCGGCCATGACCACCGGTACGCCATCGACGCCTCGAAGCTGAGGACGCAATTGGATTGGGCGCCGCGGATGGATTTCGAGTCCGGGATCGAGGCGACCATCCGCTGGTATCTCGAAAACCGGGACTGGTGGGAGCCGATCCAGGCCGGAACCTATGGTGGGGAACGCCTGGGCGTGAAGGCGGGCTGATCGGGCGGCTTGGCCTATGTGCGGTAAGGTGTAAAAGCTGGCCTATCAAAGAGGGGCTGCCATGAGCTGGATTGAAACGCTGACCGCGAGGCTACCGCGCGCCGGCGGGAAACGCGCCGGAGCCACAACCGAAGCCGAGTGGATCACCGCGCCGCCGGCGATGACCCGGGCGGGGGCCGGCTTTCCGCGCTTCCAATCCACGGCCGGGGACCAGCTGGATCACGCCGCCCATGACAATTTCGGCCAGATTCGGGTCAGGCTGCGCGGCGCCTACACACCCGTGCAACCGGTTTCCGATCGGCGCCTGTTCGCGGGACGGACCAAGGTGCTGACCAGTCTGATCCGCTCGATCGAGGATGAGAAACTACACGCCGTGCTCTATGGCGAGCGGGGCCTGGGCAAGACATCATTGCTCAACGTCCTGGCCGGGACCGCGCGCGACGCCCGCTATCGGGTGGTGTTCATCACCTGTGGGGCCGGTTCGAATTTTGACGAAACCTTCCGCGCCATCGCCGACGGCATCCCCCTATTGTTCCATCGTCAGTATGGGCCGACCGCGCCGGAGGCCGAAGACGGCGCCACGTTCGGCAGTCTGATCGGCCCCGAGCCGGTTACGGTCAGAACCGCCAGCGATATACTCGCCAAGGTCGATGGCGCCCGGGTGCTGGTCATTCTCGACGAGTTCGATGTCGCCCGGTCCGACGAATTTCGCCGTGACATCGCGGAGTTTCTCAAGAGTCTGTCGGACCGCGCGGTGCGCGTGCAGGTAGTGATCGCCGGGGTGTTGGCCAATCTGACCGAACTGACCGCCAATGCGCCGTCGGTTCAGCGAAACCTGGCCGCCCTGAAAATCCCGAAAATGACGGCGGCCGAAATCCGCGCCCTGGTCAAGAACGGCGAGCCGATCGGCGGGGTGGTTTTCGAGGACGGCGCCGTCAACGGCGTGATCATCCGCTGCATTGGCTATCCGTATCTGGCCAGCATGTTGTGTCATCGCTCGGCGCTGGTCGCTCTGGAACACGGGCGCGCGACGGTCAGCGCGGCGGACGTAGCCATGGCCACGGGCGAGGCCATCGAGGAGTTCAAGAGCCGAAGCTCGAAACGGGCGCAATTGCGGATTGATGAGCAGGCAGCCAAGGGTTTTTCGACCCGGCTCGGCCTTCTGGCGCAGGCGGCGCAAACCGCCGGCGAGACGTTCACGCGCGACGATATCGCCGCGCTGGACGCCGGCGACCTGGCCGAGGCGGCGAGCCTCGCCGACGCCCTGGCGGCGGACGGCGTGTTGTTGGCCGCCCGGGACGATGAATTCGGCCGCACCTATCAGTTTGTCGAAGACAGCGTGGCGGTCTGGCTGTGGCTGCATCATGCCCAGGCGCGCGACGCCGCCGAGGGCTAGGCGCGCACGCCGTTTGGTTGAGTAGGGGGACTGGTTTCCAATGAAGGGCATTATCCTGGCCGGCGGGTCCGGCACGCGGCTGCATCCCGCCACCTTGGCGATCAGCAAACAGCTGCTGCCGGTCTATGACAAGCCGATGATTTATTATCCGATGTCGGTGCTGATGCTCGCCCACATCCGGGAGATCCTGATCATCTCGTCACCGGAGGCGATCGAGCAATATCGCAATCTGTTTGGCGACGGCTCCGCCCTGGGGCTGGCCATCGACTATGCCGTGCAGCCGCGCCCCGAGGGGCTGGCTCAGGCCTTCCTGATCGGCGAGGCATTCATCGGCGATCAGCGTTCGGCCCTGGTGCTGGGCGACAATATCTTCTTCGGCGCCGGCATGAGCGGCCTGCTCGCCCAGACGGCGGCGCGGGAGCATGGCGCCACGGTGTTCTCCTATCATGTCGAGGATCCCACCGCTTACGGCGTGGTCGAACTCGATGCGCGGGGCCAGGCCATCAGCCTCGAGGAAAAGCCCAAGCACCCGAAATCTCATCAGGCGGTGACCGGTCTGTATTTCTACGACCATAGGGTTGTCGAGCTGGCCAGGCAGGTCCGCCCCTCGGCGCGGGGCGAGTTGGAGATCACCGACCTCAACCGCCTCTACATGGAAGCCGGCGACCTGTTCGTCACCCCGCTGCCCCGTGGCTATGCCTGGCTGGACACCGGCACCCATGACGGTCTGCTCGAAGCCAGCGAGTTCGTCAGGACCCTGCAAAAACGCCAGGGGGTGTTCATCGCCTGCCTTGAGGAAATCGCCTTCGCCAACGGCTTCATCGACCGCGCGCACCTGCGGCGGCAAGGCGAGAAGCTGGCCAAGACCGACTATGGCCGCTACCTGCTGCACCTCGCCGACGGGACCGTCTGAACGACCCTAAAGCAGGGCATCGATGGCGCCGGTGATTTC
>JAYUBD010000103.1:0-2423 GCA_043740995.1 Caulobacteraceae bacterium
TCGCTGAAGTCGAAGCCTGCGCCGAACGGGTCAAAGGCCGCCTCGCCGTCGCTGCCCACCATGATCGCCGGAGACGAGGTAGGAATGGCCCCGACAAAGCCCCCGGCGTCAGTCTCCCGAACGGTTGTATAACCAAACGCCTGGGCGGCGGCGGGCGTGCTGGCTGCTGCCAAAGCCGCGCCGGCAAGGATTGCGGCGGTTCCCGCCAAGATCATCTTAAGCTGCATCACTGGACTCCATTGACTGCCCGTTACGGCCCCCCCCAAAACACGGGGCCAACTCAAATGTTACTAGCCGTTGACGGGCAGAAAGGACAGTAAGGCGGGAATGAGGCAACAGGCTTCCCCTCAAACGGGAGTTCTTCGCATGTGAGATAATGCGATCCTGGCCGGGACGCGTCGCGGAGGCCGCGAACGCCGGGCGAGGAACCGCTTGATCCGGAGGCCCCAAGCGACGATCTAGGGCCCATGGCCGTGGTCATCGACAACCTGACAGGCAGGGTCCGCCCCCGTCACCCGGAGAAGCAGGCGAACCCGGAGACGCCGCTGCTGCGCAAGCCCGAGTGGCTGCGCGTCCGTGCGCCTGGCTCGGCGGGCTACAACGCCACCCGCGACATCGTGAAAGCGCATGGCCTGACCACGGTCTGCGAGGAGGCCGCCTGCCCGAACATCGGCGAGTGCTGGTCGAAGAGCCACGCCACCATGATGATCATGGGCGAGGTCTGCACGCGGGCCTGCGCCTTCTGCAATGTCGCCACCGGCAAGCCCAATCCGCTGGACCCCACCGAACCCGTCCGCGTGGCCGACGCCGTGGCCAAGATGGGCCTCAATCACGTGGTGATCACCTCCGTGGACCGCGACGACCTGGCCGACGGCGGGGCAGGGCATTTCGCCGCCGTGGTCCGCGCCATCCGCGCCGCCGCGCCGAACACCACGATCGAGATCCTCACGCCGGACTTTCTGAGGAAGCCGGTGGCCGCGGCCCACGAGGTGATCGACGCCAGGCCCGACGTCTTCAACCACAACCTGGAGACCGTGCCGCGGCTCTACCTCGGGATCCGCCCGGGCGCTCGCTACTACCATTCGCTTCGCCTGCTGGAGCGGGTGAAAGAGCGCGACCCGACGATGTTCACCAAGTCCGGCGTGATGGTCGGCCTGGGCGAAGCGAAGGAAGAGGTCATGCAGGTGATGGACGACATGCGCTCCGCCGGCGTCGACTTCATCACCATCGGTCAGTATCTCCAGCCCACTCGAAAACACGCGCCGATCGACCGCTTCGTCCATCCGGACGAGTTCAGGGCCTACGAAGAGATCGCGCGCGCCAAGGGCTTCCTGATGGTCGCCTCCAGTCCGCTGACCCGCTCCTCGCACCATGCCGGCGAGGACTTCGCGCGCCTGCAGGCCGCCAGAACCGCCAAGGAATTGGCGACGAAAGAAGCCGCCGGCTGAAGCATCACGTCACCAAGCCGCTGCCCTATACGCCGGACCAGCTCTTCGCCCTGGTGGGCGATGTCATGGCCTATCCGGAGTTCGTGCCGTGGATCACCACCATGCGGACCTGGAACGCGCGCAGCTTCCCGGACGGGGTCGACACCGTGGACGCCGAGGCGGGCGTCGGCTTCTCGTTCCTGAAGGAGCGCTTCTCCACCCGCGTTCGCCGCGATGCGCCGGCCCGGCAGATCAACGTCAGCCTGCTCTCCGGGCCTTTCCGCAGGCTGGAGAACCAATGGCGGTTCGTTCCCACCGACGATGGCGCGACCAGCGTCGAGTTCGACATCGACTTCCAATTCAAGTCGCGCCTGCTGGAAGTCCTGTTGAAGGCCAATTTCGCCCACGCGGTCGACCGGCTGATGTCCTGTTTCGAGGATCGGGCCCGCAGCCGCTACGGCGAAACGGCCCGGCCACCGCCCGCCTAGGCGCCTGCCTCGGTCACACATCTTAATGGTGTATGACATTTTCATCTTGCTTGTTAGCGGGTCTGCAACTCGCTTCGTAAAGAATCCCGCGGCTGCCCAAGGGTCGCGAAGGAGTTCTGGGTGCTGCTTTTTCTGCGGATCTACGCCGTTGTCTACCTGGTCCTATTTATCGAGAGCCTGATCTTCGGGCTCACGCAGGGTGGCCAACTGACGATCATTCAGCTGATCGACATGATGTTCTTTACGCCGGTGGCTGTGCTCAGTCTCTGGTCGGCGGGCTATCGCCACCTGAACCTGCCGAGGAACACCTGGAAGATCCTGCTGTTCGCCTCGGTGTTCTGGCGGCCGCTGGCCATCGGCAACGCCGTGTTGTTCGGCGCCGCGATCCCGAAGTTCCAGGCCTTCATGAGCAGCATCACCGCCAAGATGAGCAGCCAGGACGCCCTGGCCGTGAGCCTGATGGCCATCGCCGCCGTCTGCTTCGCGGGCAGCGTGGTGATCCTTCCGC
>JAYUBD010000104.1:0-2422 GCA_043740995.1 Caulobacteraceae bacterium
CTATGGACTGACCGGCGGCCGCCCGCTGGGCCACGGCCTTCGCGCCTCTGAGCTTGCCGCCGCCACACCGTTCAACACCTATCGCATCGCCGGCCTGCCGCCGACCCCGATCGGCAATCCGGGACGAGCGGCGCTGGCCGCGGCGCTAAGGCCGGCTTCGACCGATGCCCTGTATTTTGTGGCCGACGGCACGGGAGGGCACGTATTCGCCGCCTCGTTTGAGGCCCACCGGCGCAATGTCGCCGCGTGGCGCGCCCTGGAACGCGCCCGATCACGGAGGGCGGGGTAGCCATGACCTTGTCGAGCATGACCGGTTTTGGCCGGGCAGAGGGCGTTTTCGGCGATTGGACCTGGGCCGTGGAGGCGCGCAGCGTCAATGGACGCAATCTTGAGGTCCGGTTTCGCGCGCCGACCGGCTTCGATACGTTGGAACGCGCGGCCCGGGAGGCGGCGCAGGGACGATTTCAGCGCGGCCAGATCGCCATCAACATCCAGGGACGTCAGAGCGAGTCCCGGGGCGTGACGCGGATTAACTTTCAGGCGGTGGAGCGCTACCTCGCCCAATGCGAACCCTTGCTGGCGACCGGACGCGTGGTCGCGCCCAGTCTGGATGGTCTGCTTTCGCTTCCGGGGGTGATCGAGGCCGTTGCGGCGGATGACACGCCGGAGCGCCGCGCCGCGCTTGAGGCGGCGATGGCGGCCTCGATCCTGTCGGCGCTTTTGGCCCTGGACCTGGCGCGACGAGAAGAAGGCGCCGCGCTCTCCAAGGTTTTGTCGGGGTTCCTGGATGGCATCCAGTGCCTGATGACGGCGGCGACCGTCGAG
Source organism: Caulobacteraceae bacterium (assembly GCA_043740995.1). Lineage (GTDB taxonomy): Bacteria > Pseudomonadota > Alphaproteobacteria > Caulobacterales > Caulobacteraceae > Acaudatibacter. Next base: position 826 of record JAYUBD010000104.1, read on the forward strand.
GCGGAGGCGCAACCCGCGGCGATTCGTGACCGCTTCGCCAGGCGCCTCACGGAACTGGCGGGTGATGCGGCGAGCCCGGAGCGGATTCTCCAGGAGGCGGCGGCCATGTCGCTCAAGGCCGACGTCCGCGAAGAGCTTGACCGCCTGATCGGGCATATCGCCGCGGCGCGCGGTTTGCTCGCCCAGGCGGGCGGCAGCGGCCGGCGCCTTGATTTTCTCACGCAGGAATTCATGAGGGAGGCCAATACGCTCTGCTCGAAAGCGGCGACCGCGAGCCTGACCACTGTCGGCCTTGAGTTGAAGGCGATTATCGATCAGTTTCGCGAGCAGGTGCAGAATGTCGAGTGAGGCGCCGCCGCGTCGCCGCGGCATGCTTCTGGTGATTTCCAGTCCCTCCGGGGCCGGCAAAACGTCGCTGTCGCGGCAATTGCTGGCGGATCATCCTGAACTGACGGTATCGGTCTCGGCCACCACCCGCGCCCCGCGCCCGGGCGAAGAGGATGGTCGCGAATACCATTTTGTCACGCCCGACCTGTTCGGAACCATGGTCGCGGATCAATCCTTCCTGGAATGGGCCGAGGTGCATGAACACCGCTATGGCAGCCCGCGCGCGCCTATCTTTCATCGTCTGGCGCAGGGCGGCGATGTGCTGTTCGACATCGACTGGCAGGGCGCCAGGGCGATCGCCGCCAGCGCCCCGGCGGAAACCGTGCGGGTGTTCATTTTGCCGCCCTCAATGGCCGCCTTGGCCGAGCGCCTGCATGGCCGCGCCCAGGACGCCGAGGACGTCATCGCCCGTCGCCTCGGCCGGGCCAAGGGCGAGATCAGCCAATGGGAAGCCTATGACTACGTCATACTCAATGACGACTTTGGACGCGCCTATCGAGAACTGGGCGACATCTATCGGGCCGAGCGTCTGCGGCGAGACCGGAATTGCTGGCTTGGCCCGTTCGTCGATTCGCTGCTGGATCAGCCGATCTGAGCTGGCCTGGTCACTTTCCGTCTACTGAAAACGCCAGAAGGACATTGATGGGATTGCCGCCGATTTTGGCAGCGCCGTTGAAGCCCGACATCGTATAGACCATGCCATTGGCAATCGTGGGTCCCATCCCGTCAATGCCACCGCCTGGCTGATCCTTGATGCCGTTGACGGTGTCATAGGTCGTCGCCGTCGTGCTGAACGCCCAGAGCACCTTCCCCGTGGCCGCCTCATACGCGCGAAGCCACCCATCCAAGGTCCCGGAAAATACCACGCCCGGCATGGCCGAGGGCGCGGCCGACTGCGCGCGGATGCAGGTTCCGGGGGCGAGTTCCCGGAGCGCGACGTGATAGTGGCAGGGAGCAACCGGGGCCGGCGTCTGCCAGACGATCCGGCCGGTGGCCGGGTCGAGCGCGGTCAGCCCTGGCTTGGCGGGCGGCGAACCGATCGGCAGGAATCCCTTGCCCATGGCGCGGGCGGCTTCATCGAGCAGGATAACCGTGTCGGCATTGGCCGCGAAGACGCGGCGCCCGTCCGAGGTCAAGCCCCACTCGACGCCGCCAAGGGCCGATCCGGCGCCGACCCGGGTCATCCACAGCTGGGCGCCGGTGGCGGGAT
>JAYUBD010000105.1:0-2414 GCA_043740995.1 Caulobacteraceae bacterium
TCACCGACGCCGCCGACCTCTCCAACAAATTGACCGCCATCCAGGGCGCGATTTGGAGCGTGGAATATCCGGCCTATTCGGTCACCGCGCCGGACGCGACGGTGCAGGCCTATCTCGACGGCTATGTGACCGCGGCGAGCGGCTTCGCCTATACTGGACCCGTGGCCGGTCTGTTCGCCGACAGCGGCGGCTCGCAGGCCTTTGTCATCGGCGTGCCGGAACCCGCAGCCTGGGCGATGATGCTGACCGGTTTCGGCCTGGTCGGCCTGGTCGCCCGCCGCCGCCGGTTGGCGCCGATCGCCGTCTGACGCCGGTTCCCGAACAAGGACGGCCCCGGCGTTCTACGGATCGCCGGGGCCGTCCGCCGCGCCACGGAAGATCCGTTCGCGCGATTGACGTGGCCGTTCAGGGTTGAAAGCCGCGCCGCGCCGGGCATAGTGCGATCATGATCACCCGGCGACATGGCAATCTGCGGCTACGGACCGAACCCGCGCCGCAAGCCTCGGCCCAGCTTGAAGCGCTGGGCTATGCCGTCCTTCCCGGGGTGCTAGACCCTGGTGACCTGATGGCGCTGAAGGCGGAGGTGGCCGGCGTTTTCGCAAACTCCCGACCGGACCGCGCCCAGGACCTCAACGATGAGTATCGCCACGCCTTGCTCAGCCGGTCGGCCCTCTCGCAGAAGGCGGTGGGCGCCCGGGCGGTGCTCGACGTGATCGAACCGCTACTTGGCGAGGATTGTCATGTCATCGCCAACACCGCCTGGCGCAATGTCGCGGGACACCAGGGCGGCCAGTGGCATATGGACGCCGGGCCGCATGTGCCGCGTCCCGAAGGCGTCGCCTGGCCGGACGCGATTCCGTATCCGATCTTCGCCATCGGCATGCATCTGTTTTTGGAAGATTGTCCGCTCGAGGCCGGTCCAACGGCGGTCCTGCCCGGATCGCATCGCTCCGGACGGCAGCCGCCCCGGGATCGATTGGCCGACCTGGACCTGACCTTTGAGGGGCGCCAGGCCGTTCGGCTGACCGCCAGGGCGGGCGACGCGGCGCTGTTCGTCTCGGACGCCTGGCATCGCGGGACACCGGCCGAGCCTGGCGTCTCCCGGTTCTTTCTCCAGGCCCATTATGCCCGACGCGACATCGCTCAGCGCCTGGTGTTCACCGTCGAGGCCGGCCAGGTCAGCGCCGACGCCGCCGTCCGCGCGCGGAGCGACCGCGACAAGACCCTGATCGGCCTGCACGCGCCTTACTTTTACGACGGTTGAGCCGGCGGCCTACGGGGCCTGCAAATCCCAGTCGCCGTCGTTCGCCTCCCTGAAGCCGGCGGCGCGGAGGGCGGCGCCGGCGGCGTTCAAATCCGCGTCGTCGATCATCAGCCGCAGGGGGATGATGCTGGTCCACAAGGCGCCCGCCGCCCGGTCGAACACCTGGGAGTCGATGCCGGCCTGGGCGAGGATCGCCTCCGCCGCCGAGAGCTTGATCGGGTCCAGGGTGGTCAGCAGGGCGCGCACGAGGGCGCTCGCTAGGGCTGGATGAACTCGATGACGTTGGCGCCGGGGCTAAGCACGAACATTTGACGGATGCCCACGCTGCTCTCCATCACCTCCAGACCGGCGGCTTTGACGCGGTCGCGAACGGCATCCAGGCTATCGACGCGAAAGGCGATATGATTGCGAGCGGGGTTGAGTCCCCCCTTGGGCTCGTCCGCTCGCGCCGGCATTTCAAGCAGATGGACCTCGGTCCCAAAACCCTGAAGCCAGGCGCCGGGGAAGCCGAACTCAGGGCGTTCGATGTCGGCGAAACCCAGCAGGTCACACCAGAAGCTCCGGGCCGCCACCAGGTCAGGGACGCTGAACGACAGATGATGAATGGCTTGGATGGGCAGCATGGTCGCCTCGAACGGGTGTGAGCGTGACGCCATATGCGCACAGCTAGGCGGCGGCGGCCACCCGGCCTCGGCGGCGGATATGTGAGAACGAAACCAGGCGGCGTTCGGCATCGTCCCACAGCGCCAGCGGAATACAGCGCAGGCTCTGAACCAGGGTCAATCGCCCGGTCGATTTCAGGGCGGGCTCATCGCGCATGATCTGGCCCAGGCGATAATACGGGATGCGGCTGCATAGATGGTGGACGTGATGAATGCCGATATTGGCGGTGAACCAACGGGCGACGGCGGGCAGGTCATAATGCGAACTGCCGTGAAAGGCGGCGTCATGAAACTGCCAGACGCCATCGCGCTCCCAATAGGTGTCCTCGAACTGGTGCTGGACGAAAAACAACCAGACGCCCACCGAGGCGGCCATTACCACCATCGGCACGCTGACCAGCAATAGAGGCGCGACGCCAAACACCATGGCGATGGTCACCGCCACGGCGGCGACGCCCAGATTGGTGCCCATGGTCGAAACCCATGGG
>JAYUBD010000106.1:0-8011 GCA_043740995.1 Caulobacteraceae bacterium
AAGTGCTTGTCGTCGGCGCCCATCGACAGCAGCTGGGCGGGCGAGCAGCCCACCAGAAGGGCGCCGCCGACCACGGCGGCCGAGACCGCCATCACGTCACGGCGGGAAGGATGAGCGGCGGCTTTGATCGGCGCGTTCATGAGCGGGCGTCCTTGGTCTTCAGGCGGCGGCGGATGCGCCGGCCGCTTCTTTGATCGCCGCGCGGATGCGCTGGTAGGCGCCGCATCGGCAGAGATTGCCGCTCATCGCCGCGTCGATATCACTGTCGCCGGGATGCGGCGTCCTGGCCAACAGGGCGGTCGCCGACATGATCTGGCCGGACTGACAATAGCCGCACTGGGGCACGTCATTCTTGATCCAGGCAGCCTGGATCGGGTGGGTTCCGCCGAGACCCTCGATGGTAATGATCTTCACGCCGTCCAGGCTCCCGATCGGCGCCTGGCACGAGCGGATCGCCTGGCCGTTGGCGTGCACGGTGCAGGCCCCGCACTGGGCGATGCCGCAGCCATATTTCGTGCCGGTCAGGCCCAACTCATCGCGCAGCACCCACAGCAGTGGGGTTTCCGGCGGCGCATCCACGCTGACGCGCCCGCCGTTGATGTCGAGGGTCTTGGCCATGATGGTCCCCGGAGATTTTCAGTCTGAACGTTGTTAACTTGGATTTGGTCCGGCGAAAAGCCCGCGGCCCGATCGGAAATGAATTGGCCGCGGCGGCATCTTGGCGTTCAATACCGGCGACTGCGGGCGCGGGACCGCGCCGCTCAATGCTCAAAGGAAAAACGCCATGGCCTATGTCGGTTACCGCCTCATCCACATTACCGGCGAGCAACGGGTGATCACCGCGACGGTGGACGCCCCCCCGATCAACATCATCACCATGGACCTCTATGCCGAGCTTGCCCGGCTTTCGGAGGAGGTCGCCGCCGATCCGGACCCCCTGGTCTTCATCCTGAAGAGCGCCGACCCGGATTTCTTTCTCGCCCATTTCGACGTTGCCGCGATCCTGGCCTTTCCCACCGACCAGCCCGCTGGGGGCGACGACAACGAAAACAACGCCTATCACGCCATGTGCGAGCGCTTCCGCACCATGGACAAGATCACCATCGCCCAGATTGAGGGTCGGGTCGGCGGCGGCGGCTCGGAAATTTCCATGTCCTTCGACATGCGGTTCGGCGTGAAGGGCAAGACCATCGTCAACCAGATGGAGGTGCCGCTCGGCATCCTGCCCGGCGGCACGGGCACCCAGCGCCTGCCCCGCCTGGTCGGTCGCCACCGCGCCATCGAGGTGATTTTGGGCGGCATCGACCTGGACGCCGATACCGCCGAGCGCTGGGGCTATCTCAACCGCGCCCTGGCCGCCGACGAGATCGGTCCCCATGTCGCCGCCCTCGCCCGGCGCATCGCCTCGTTTCCCGAGGAAGCCGTGCGCCTGGCCAAGCAGGCCATCAACGCCGCCGACAAACCGTTGGCGGAAGGTCTTAAGGACGAGGGCCGCCTCTTCCAGCGGTTGATCCGCACCGACAGCGGTCGGCGCAACATGGCGCGGTTTCTTGAGCTCGGCGGCCAGACCAGGGAGGCAGAACTGAAGGTTGCCGAGTTGAGCGCCCGGGTCGCGCAGGGATAGGAAACCGCCCACGGGAAGCCATCGACCCGGCCCCACGGCTGGAGGTGTCTGACAGGCCCGGCCTGGCTGTCGTCCAGGGACCGGAGGACCGGCCCCAACCCATGATACAGTGACAATGCGAGAAATCGGAGCCATCGCCCATGTTCACCCTCTACTACTTCCCCGGCACCGTCGCCCTGGCGATTCACATCGTTCTCGAACAGGCGGGCGCGGACTATCGCGCCGTTCGCGTAGATTTCCGGACCAACGCCCAGCGCGCACCGGACTATCTCGCGGTCAATGCCAAAGGGCGGGTTCCGGCCCTGGCCACGGCGCGGGGGGTCATTACCGAAACCCCGGCGATTCTCACCTTCCTGGCTCAGAGTTTCCCCGCCAGACGCCTCGCGCCGCTTGATGACGCCTTCGCCTTCGCCAGGGTCCAGGCCTTCAACAGCTATCTCTGTTCCACCGTCCACCCCGCCCATGCCCACCGCGTGCGCGGCTATCGCTGGGCCGACGATCCCGCCGCGATCGCCGAGATGCAGCGTAAGGCGCCTCAGGTGCTGGCCGACTGTTTCGACCTGATCGAGCGGGAGATGATCGAAAGCCCCTGGGTGCTGGGCGAGGCCTACAGCATTTGCGACCCCTATCTCTTCACCGTGGCCCGCTGGCTGGAGCCGAGCGGGATCGACATCGCCGCTTTCCCGAAAGTGGCGGAACACTTTGCACGGATGGCGGAGGATCCGGTCGTGCGGCGGGTGTTGGCGGCGGAACAGGCGTCGCCAAGCGGGGCGGACAGCCTTCACCCGGGCGTAAGTGTCTGATGGGGACCAAGAACCTCGCCAGATGGTGGACCGCGTTCCGATGATCGGCGCCCTGCCGGCCTGGCCGCTGTTCGGCTTTGCCGACGACGCGCGCGCCGCGCTGCGCTCAGTCCTGGATGGTGGCCAGCCGGCGGCGCTGGCCACCATCGTCGCACTCGGCGGCGGCGGTCCCCGACCGGTAGGCACCCAGATGGTGATCGCCGAATCGCTGATTTCAGGGTTCCTGTCCGGCGGATGCCTGGAGGCCGATGTCGCCGGCCACGCCGAGAGCGTGCTGGCCGACGGCGCGCCTCGCCGACTGGTCTACGGCGAAGGCAGTCCGTGGCCGGACATCCGACTGATGTGTGGCGCGCGAATCGAGGTCCAACTCGAACGCATCATGCCCGGCGATGCGGCCGCCCAGGCGCTTTTCGAGCTCACCGACGCCCGCGTTCCGGCGATCTGGCTGAGCGACGGCAAGCGGCGCCTCTGCGGGTCCGCGACTGAGCGCCCCACGGCCTGGCAGGGCGCCTTGCAAAAATTGTATGAGCCGGTCCCGCGCCTGATCGTCCTGGGCGCCGACCCCGCGGCCCTGGCGATCGCCGCGCTTGGCGCCCAGGCGGGCTGCGAAACCACTCTGGTGCGGCCCAGGGGTCCGATGGACGCGCCGCCGCTGGCGGGTGTTGCCTATCGCCGGGACGAGCCTGCCCAGGCCATGGCCGCCATTGGCCTGGACCGATGGACGGCGGTGGCCATCGCCACCCACGATTCCGAGCTTGATCACGCCGCGCTGCTGGCGGCCCTGCCCTCGAAGGCTTTCTATGTCGGCGCCCTGGGCGCGCGCCGGCGGGTTCCCGACCGGCTGGCGGCGTTGGGAGCGGCGGGCCTCAGCGGCGCTGAGATCGCGCGTCTCCACGCGCCCATCGGCCTGGACATCGGCGGCAAGGCGCCCTGGGAAGTGGCGATCGCGGTGCTGGGCGAGATCACCGCGCTACGCCACGCCTCGAACACGGCGTCATAGGAAGGACGGCTTCGGCGATTCGTCTTCGACCCGCTATGCCGTAAGATGGCCGCCCATGCAGACCTTCCCCGCCTATTTTCCCCTTCAGGGCCGCCGCGTGGTGATCGCCGGCGATGGCGAAGGGGCTGCGGCCAAGGGGCGGCTGTTCGCGGGATCGCCGGCGGACCTGGTCTGGCTGAGCGGGGCGGCGGCGCTGGATCCGGCTTCGTATGTGGGGGCGGCCCTGATCTTCGTGGCCAGCTATGACGAAGCCTTCGCCCGGGCGGCGGCGGCGGCGGCGCGGACAGCGGGGGCGCCGTTGAACGTGGTGGACCGGCCCGAGCTTTCGGATTTTCATACCCCGGCGATCATTGATCGCGGTCAGGTGGTGGCGGCCATCGGCACGGCGGGCGCCGCACCCCTGCTCGCGTCGCTGCTGCGCGCCGAGATCGAGGCGCGGGTGCCGCCCGCCGCCGGGCCGATCGCCGCCCTGCTGGGCGAAAGGCGCGAGGCCTTACGGACAGGTTTCCCGGATCTCGCATTGCGCCGGTCCTTTCTGCGGGCGGTCCTGGCGGGGCCAGTGGCCGAGGCGGCGCTGGCCGGCGATCTGGTCCTGGCCGCCTCGCGGCTCGATGCGGCGATCGCGGCGGGCTGGGGGGCGGTGGGTCGAGTCAGCTTCATCGAAACACCGGCCCAGGCCGACCTGATCTCCCTGCGCGCCATGCGCGCGCTGAACATCGCCGACGTGGTGATGGATGCCGGCGGCGCGGCGGCGGTCCTGGCGAGCCATGCCCGGCGGGACGCGGAGCATCTGGGGCCGGACCTGCCCAACCCCACCACCCTGGCCGATCTCGCCGGCGGCGGCCGATTGGCGGCGATCGCGGGCGCTCGGATCGATCACTGCCTGGCGGCGGCGGTCAGGGCCTTGGGGGTCGAGGTCGCGGTTCTGGAGGCGGGCCGGGCGCCGTGATCCTGGAGCCGGACGACATCCAGGCGGTGGTGCTTTCGCTGAAGGTCGCCACCACCGCCACGCTTTTCGGCCTGCCGGTCGCCGGACTCGCCGCCTATGCCCTGGCGCGCGGGCGGTTCCCGGGCCGCGGCCTGCTGGACGCGCTCACCCACCTGCCCCTCGTTCTGCCGCCGGTCGCCACCGGATACGCCCTTCTGATCCTGCTGGGGCATCGCGGCTGGCTTGGACGGGAACTGGAGCCGCTGGGAATCGTGCTGGCCTTTCGCTGGACCGGGGCGGCGCTGGCGGCGGCGATCATGGCCTTTCCCCTGATGGTTCGCCCCATCCGCCTGGCCATCGAGGCCATTGATGCCGAGGTCGAAGAGGCGGCCCGCACTCTGGGCGCCGGTCGCTTGGTGCGGCTGATTCGGGTGACCGTTCCCTTGGCCGCCCCCGGGATCGCCGCCGGTGCGGTGCTGGGCTTCGCCAAGGCGCTGGGCGAGTTCGGCGCGACCATCACCTTCGTGGCCGCCATTCCCGGCGAGACGCTGACCCTGCCGACCGCCATCTACCAGGCCACCCAGACGCCGGGCGCCGAAGGTCGGGCGCTGGTCTTGTGCGGCATCGCCGCGACCATCGCCCTTGGCGCGGTGCTGGCCAGCGACGCCTTCGGTCGCGGTGTCGCGCAGCGCCGGGCGGGGCGACGCGAACCGTTAACCTGACGCTTGTGGTCAGACCTTGGTGATCACCACGCAACCATTGGTGCCGCCAAACCCGAAGCTGTTGGACATGATGGTGTCCACCGCCCGGTCGATGCGCGCCCGCGCGATCGGCAGGCCGTCGAAGGCGGGGTCCAGGGTTTCGATATTGGCGCTCTTGGCGATGAAGCCACCCTGCATCATCAGCAGGCTGTAGATCGCCTCCTGGACGCCGGCCGCCCCAAGGCTGTGGCCGGTCAAGGCCTTGGTCGATGAAATGGCCGGCGCGTTGTCGCCGAACACGTCGCGCACGGCGCCCATCTCCTTGAGATCGCCCACCGGCGTGCCGGTTCCATGCGGATTCAGATAGTCGATGGCGCGTCCGCCCGCGCCGCTCAACGCCATCTTCATACAGCGCGCCGCGCCCTCCCCAGACGGCGCCACCATATCGTGGCCATCGGAATTGGCCCCGTAGCCGACGATCTCGCCATAGACCTTGGCGCCGCGCGCCTTGGCGTGTTCGTACTCTTCAAGCACCAGCATGCCGCCGCCGCCGGCGATCACGAAGCCGTCGCGATCCAGGTCATAGGGGCGGCTGGCGCGGGCCGGCGTGTCGTTGAAGTTGCTCGACATCGCGCCCATGGCGTCGAACAGGTCCGACAAGGTCCAGTCCAATTCTTCGCAGCCGCCGGCGAACATCACATCCTGTTTTCCCCATTGGATCTGCTCGCACGCCGCGCCGATGCAGTGGGTCGAGGTCGCGCAGGCCGACGAGATCGAATAGTTGATGCCCTTGATCTTGAACCAGGTGGCGAGCGTCGCCGAAGGCCCCGAGCTCATGGCCTTGGGAACGGCGAACGGGCCGATGCGCTTGACGCCCTTGGACCGGGCGGTGTCAGCCGATTCGACGATTGATCGCGTCGAGGCCCCGCCTGAGCCGACAATCAGGCCGGTGCGTTCATCCGAGATTTCGTGCGGCTCCAGCCCGCTGTCGGTGATCGCCTGTTCCATGGCGATGTGGCCATAGGCGGTGCCCTCGGCCAGGAACCGCGCGGCGCGGCGATCCACGAGAGCCTGCCAGTCCACGGTCGCCGGTGCGTGGACGCGGCAGCGAAAGCCCATTTCCGCATAGTCGGGGGCCGCGACGATGCCCGACCGCGCGCCCCGCAAAGCGGCGCTGACCTCGTCGGCGTCGTCGCCGATGGAAGAGACGATGCCCATGCCCGTGACGACGACCCGCCGCATGCCATTCCTCCGAACGTTCAGTTCAAAAACCAGACTATTGTCCCGCCGGATCAACGGGTCGAATTGGGCTTCGTTTGGCGAGTCACCCGAGGGTGGCGGCGTCAAACAGTCCGACCCTGAGGTCTTTCGCCTCATAGATCACCTTGCCGTCGGCTTCGAGCACGCCATCGGCGACGCCCATCACCAGTCGGCGCAGAATCACACGCTTGAAGTCGATGCGGTAGACGACCTTGGAAATGGCGGGGGTGACCTGGCCGGTGAACCTCACCTCGCCCACGCCCACCGCCCGCCCACGACCAGGCGCCCCTGACCAGCCGAGAAAGAAACCGACAAGCTGCCACATGGCGTCGAGGCCCAGGCACCCCGGCATCACCGGATCGCCGATGAAATGACAGTCGAAGAACCAGAGATCCCGGCGAATATCCAGTTCGGCGGTTACCTGGCCCTTGCCGAAGGCCCCGCCGTCGGCCGTGATCCGGCTGATTCGATCGAACATCAACATCGGGGGCGCTGGCAGCTGCGCGTTGCCGGGTCCGAACAGCTCTCCCCGCCCGCAGGCCAGGAGGCTTTCATAGTCGAATTGGTCAGGCATGGTCGTCGTCATTGAGGCGGCCTAGCACGGGCGACCGCCGCTCGCCAAACCGTGCGCGCCGGACTCCGCATTTTTGCCGCGGGCAAAGCAAGGGCAGCCCCGATCAATGCGACAACCGCCCGGTTCTGGCCTGCAGGATCGCCGCATCCAGGGCCTGGGCGAATTCCACGCGCTCGGGACGGCTGAGGGCGCGGGCCACCGGGATCGCCCGGTCTGACAGGCGCAAATGCAGGTCGCCGTCATGCTCGGCGTCGCCCGACAAGGCGACCCGTGTGAAGGCGGTGGGCGAGACCCACAGCGTATGAAGCTCGCCTCGCGCTGTCTGCAGCAGAACGCGCACCTCGGCCACGGTGACCTGGATACGTTCGCGTTGCCTGGCGGCCTGGTTGCTCGCGAGGAACGCGACCACCACCGCCAACAGGTCCATGCCCAGGAAGATCGGAATGGGCGCCGCGCCCACGGCCAGGAAGATCACAGCGGTGAGGGTGTTGCAGCCGGTGAGCACGCTGATCAGGGTGATGAATCCGCGCCGGGACAGCGACCGGTGCGGGGCGATCTCCGCGTCCATGTACAAGAGCTCATCCATCGATCGCCAAGACTAGTCCCCTGATCGCGGCTTGGCGAGGCCGTCGAAGCCCGATATGGCGCCGGTATGACCCAGGCGGCGCCCGCTCGCATCAGCCCCGCTGAAAAACGCCGGGTGAAAGAAATATTTGATCGCTTCGCCGCGACCGTGGCGGATCCCAGCACCGAGTTGGTCTATGCGACCCCGTTCACCCTGCTCGTCGCGGTGGTGCTGTCCGCCCAGGCCACGGACGTCTCGGTCAACAAGGCGACGACCGCGCTCTACAAGGTGGCGAACACACCCGCCGCCATGCTGGCCATGGGTGAGGCCGGACTGACGCCGTTCATCGCCTCCATTGGCCTGTATCGGACCAAGGCCAGGAACATCATTGCTCTTTCACGCCTCCTGCTGGACCTGCATGGCGGAGAGGTTCCGCTTGAGCGCGACGCTTTGCAGGCGTTGCCGGGGGTCGGACGCAAGACCGCCAGCGTGGTGCTGAACGAACTGGGCGTCTCCCCGGCCATCGCCGTGGATACCCACGTCTTTCGGGTCGCAC
>JAYUBD010000107.1:0-2409 GCA_043740995.1 Caulobacteraceae bacterium
CGCCCTGCGCTACGTCAGCCTGGCGTTCGAGGACGACCAGAACCTCCGCCGCCTCGCCCCCGGCGCCGAGCTCAACCTGCGCGCCGCCTGGAGCCTCGCCCCCGATCAAGAGGTCTATCTGGCCGTCGACAACGCCGCCGACGCCAGGATCACGACCGGCAAGACCGCCGACTTCGTCAGCAGCTTCTCAGAGCCCCGCACCCTCCGCGTCGGCTTTACCTACCGGCGCTGAGGCGGCTGTCCGGCGTTGTTGGACCAACAAGCTTCCGTCATCCCGGCTGTAGGCGCGCGCGAGCGGGCCGGAGCGCCGGGACCCAGGAGCAACCGCACGGCGAAGCCCCTGGCTGATATCGCCTTTTCGGTACGGGGCCGTCTGGTACTTGTTCATGTCCCTGAGCTGCCGTGTCGGGCAAGGGAGCGCCGTTCCAGATGTTGAAGCAATTTTGGCAACCCAGTCTTGGCCGCAAAACAACGACCGCGATCAAGCTACAGGGGGTGACGAGGATGCTGCCTTGCCGCGCGCGGCTCGACGACGACGGTTGAACCTCTTGGTCTAGGAGGTCGGCGCGCTCGTACTGTCCCCCAGCGACATTGCATTCTGTCGGAGAACGGCTTCTGATCGGTACGCATATTGCGGAAGGCTGGACGGTATGATCGGCTTGCATCACGTCTCGGAAGCGCGCCTGTCGCGCTACCTGTGCGCCTTCGATTTTCGCTACAACCTACGCGCCGATCTGGGCGTGATGGACGCCCAACGCGCCGATGAATCGACGCGCAGCGGGGTCGGCGAGCGCCTCACCGATGACCAGCGTGGAGAAGCCGCGTAGCCGGAAGCGAAAGGCCCGGCGCATCCAATATCTGAGGCGGAAGGTAAGCCTTCGGATTCGCCTTCCGAGGCTTCGGTGCCTTAGGTTGCGGCGGGGTAGCGAGCATGCGCTTGACCACCTCGTCGCGGCGGCGGGCGGCTTCCTCGGGGGTGAGCTGATCTGTGTCCGTCATGGGCGCGGAAGCTATCATGCCTCGCAAACTGGGAACACCGCCGCCGCCTCCGCGAAGATGCCTCTTCTGCGATCGATTTGCGGCGAGCCCCGAGCACCTCTGGTCCGACTGGATGAGGCCGTTCTTCCGGAAAACCGCCCATGACAGCCACCATGTAAATTGGCGGAGATTGCATCCCGATCCTCACCTGGAACCCGAAGCGAGCCAGCGACACGGACACGTGACAACCGTGAAGGTCAAGGGTGTCTGCAAGCGGTGCAATGAGACCTGGATGAGCCGAATGGAGGGGCGAGTTTCCCCATTCTTCAAGTTGATGCTGAATGGCGACCCGGTGTCTTTAGATGAGACGCTTCAGATGTACCTGGCAGAGTGGGTCGCTCTGAAAATGATGGTCATGCAGCGAGTGAAAAACGCCCGCGAGGTTATCGAGCGGGAAACATGCGCGCGCTTTCGAGAGGACCGGCTTCCGAATCCTCTCCCGCCCGAGCGATCGTTCCCACCGTCGTTCCGAGCATGGATTTTCCACGCGCCCGATCCTCGCAACGCCTCAATCCAGCGTCGGGACGTCTCCGTCATGACAAATGACGACACCGCCCCAAGTTTCCGTCCGCCATTCGCGAACACGCAAGCTATCCTTCTCGGCGCTGGCCCGGTCCTCATATATGCGACCCAAACGTCGATCCCGGAGAACGAGCTGAACATTGAGCACGACCCCAGTTGGGGGATCAGAATTTGGCCCATCGAAAACGCTGCTGCCCTCTGGCCTCCGGCCAGCGCCCTTTCCTTCGAGGACGTCATCAACATTCGAGACATATTCACTCGTTTTATGGCGACCAAGACGCCGGTCTAGGTCTGTCCGATTTTAGTTTTTTGGGAACTCGTCAGTCCTTTCAAAACTGACGGCTCTCACCCCGCTGGAATCCTCACCGGCCTGTCACGCGGTATCTAAATGCCGCATCGGATTTGGTATCTGAAGGGCATAAGTACCCACACAAGCGTCTGCGAAGCGACATCGCTGGGGGAGGAACTTTCGGACCGACAACGAGTCCTGAGGTCAGGCAGCGTTATCGGCAGCGGGAGAGTGTATTTTCCCGGGCCATCGACAATCACGATGCTGGTCCGCGCACCTCCGAACCTGTGGCAGACGCCGAAACCGCCCACATTGACGGTAGGTATTCCTCTGGGTCCCGGCTCTCCACTTCGTTCCGGCCGGGATGACAGAGATTTATCTTGTTCAAATCAAATGAATATGTGGACAGCCCTGCAGGGCGCGGCCGTTAACCCGGCTGCGCGGCCGCTGCGGCCTGGGCCGCCAGCACCGCCTCGTGGCGCGCGCAGATGCGGGGCCAGAGGCTGGCGGCCTCCGGGACGTCCAGGTCGAAGTCGTCCGCGAGCACGCTCATCAGTTCG
>JAYUBD010000108.1:0-2402 GCA_043740995.1 Caulobacteraceae bacterium
CTGTCGGCGATCACCGGATTGGTCAGCGGCGTGGCCAGATTTTCGCTGCTATAGACCGGCGCCGGCGTGGTCGTCCCCGAAGCGTAGAACAACAACCGCGCCCCACTGATCGCCATACCGGCCGCATCAGCCGCCCGGATCACCGGATCCGAAAGTAACAAGGCCATGGCAACAATACCTTTCCTCCCTTCCCAACCTGGGGAAGGACAGACGACGACGTCGTCAGGGTGGGGAAGTGTGGAAAACAACGGGCTCCAGGAAACGCCAGACTTCCCCACCCTCGCCGATGCTTCGCATCGGCTCTCCGTCCCCAGGCCGGGGAGGGAGGCAGACCGGTTTAGGCGGTGACCGGGGCGCCGCCGGGCGCGGCGATCCAGGCGCCGGCGGACCAGAACACCGGGACGCCGGTCCCCGCCCCCGCCGCCTCGCCGGGCTTGCGGCCGTCCAGGGCGAAGGCCCAGTCGCCGGTCTTAATCCCCACCGTCGGCAGCAGGCTGACCGCCGTCAGGGTGTGATACAGCGCGATCCCCACCTCGTCGCTCAACGGGCCGCCCGCCCGCAGGCCGCCCACCGCCACCACATTGCGGTCGGATGGAACCGCCGCCGCCGCCAGCCTGGCCGCGTCATCGACCGCATCGCGAAGTCGGCCGAGCCAGGCCTGGAACGCCGCCGTCGGCCGGCCGGCGGCATCGACCATGGCCTGGCCGGCATTCGGCGGCGGCGGGGTCAATGGCCCGGCCTCGCCGCGTTCAGCTCGAGATGCGAAAACACCGCATTGACCGGATCGCTGACCCGCACCTCGACCAGCCGTCCCGGCGCGCGCATCTGGCCCAGCCGCCGCCAGACGGCGCGCCCGCGATAGGCGCCCTGCGCCCCAAGGCTCGCCGCCCGCCAGTCGCCGAAGGTGCGGCCCTGATCGTCCGACCAGCGCAGTTCGACCACCGGCCGTGCGCCCGGCTCGGCGGGGTTGCCCACCCCCATCACCCCGTGCAGCACCAGATTGAGGCAGCGCGGCGTGCCTTCCTCGACCTTGATAAAGGCCGAGGCGATCCGCACCAGGGGATCGTCGCCGTCCCGGTAGCGCCCGACCTGGAGGGTCCACAGGTCGCTGGTCTGGTCATCGCCGAGCCACGCCACGCCCTCCACCGCCGCGGCGCACCGACCGCGAAACAGGCCCCGCCCGTGCGAGGCCCATTCCCCCCACTCGCCCCGCCCAAAGCTGTCGCCGAACGCCCCGGCCTGGGCGCCCACCCGCGAGCCGTCATAGGCATAGGAGCCTACGCCCGGAATGTTCAGCACATAGAATTCGTGGCCCTCCACCGTGGCGGTGAAGGCGGTGCAGTCCGCGATCGCCTGGCACTGGCGCAGCTTGTCCTCGATGGCGTTCGAGCTGATCCGCCGGGGCGAATCGCCTGTGCGATAGACCACGCGATTGTCGCCGACCCAGAACAGCGCATTGTCGCAAAAGCTCAGCGTATCGCGACCGGCGCAGCCGCGCTGATAGCCGCGGCCCGGCGTTGGCTGAAACGGCGCATTGGCGTCGCCGCCCGCCGTCCAGGTCTCCACCGACAAGGCCCCGAAGATCATCAACTGGTCGCCCAGCACCCCCAGGGCGACGATCGGATCGGACGACGCCTCGGCGGTGGCGAAGGCCAGGCCGTCCACCCGGGTCGGATCATTGATCGCCGACCAGTAGAAGGTGTCGGACCCCACGCAGGCATAAACGAACCGCCCCGCCAGCCACGCCACATCCAGCACCGGCGGCAGAGCGGGCGAGGTGATCGGCGCAAAGGTTCCGGCGGTGAAGGCCCCGGCAGTGAAGGAATAGGCGATGCCCGAAGCCACGATCACCATGTCGTCGCGGCTGGCCGCGAAGCGCGCCATGTCCAGGCCCGGGATCGCGCCCAGCGACGCGCCGGAGCCGACCTCGAAGACGCCCGTGCCCGACACCGCCAGCAGGCCGCCGCCAAACATCGGCGGCGCGCGGAACACCCCCCGGATCGGCCCGCTCCCGCACCGTACCGCCGGCGCGAGGCCGGGCCGCGAATAGCGGATCTCCCGCAAACCCACGAACGGCGCATAGGGCCGCTCCTCACGCAAAGGCGTCGCCTCGCTGATCATGTTGCGCAGCCGGGTCTCCGGCAGCCCATAGGCCCTGGCGAACCCGTCGGTGAAAAACGGCACCCGCAGGCCGGTCGAGGCGGTGACCCCATCCGAGCGAAACTGCGCGATCTGATCGCTGGGCGCCGAAGCCGGATCCAAAACCATCACCAACCTCCAAAACAAGTAATCTTCCGCCCTCCCCGGCCTGGGGAGGGACAGATCACGAAGCGATCAGGGTGGGGAATGGCGAGGCTTGGGGGATGCGGCCTTAAGAGCCCCACCCCGGACGTCGTCTCGAC
>JAYUBD010000109.1:0-7981 GCA_043740995.1 Caulobacteraceae bacterium
CTGGCCGAGCAGCCGGACCTTGAGGTGGTGTTCTCCGGCGATGGACCCTCGCTGATCGGCCATCGCGCCATCCTGCCTCACCCTCCCCGGGAACTGTCCGGCCCGGAAACCGCGCGCATCCGGGGTCTCGCGGACCAGATGGCCCTGCGCGTGGCGCACCACGACGACGCCGTCCACGCCCGGGCCAAGCCGCGCAGCGTGGACGGCGCGCTGATCTATGACGCTCTGGAGCAGGCGCGCATTGAGGCGATCGGGGCCAATGCCCTGGCCGGGGTAAAGGACAATCTAGCCGCCGTCTGGGAGCACACCGCCCAGCGCAAAGGTTATCAGAACGTCATCGATCCGGCCGCCGCGCCGATTGCCGATGTGGTCGCCCTGCTGGTGCGTGAACGTCTGACCGGCGCGCCGGCGCCCGCCGGCGCCCAATCCATGGTCAATGCCCTGCGCGCCGAGATAGAGGCCAAGGCCGGTCCGGACCTCGACCGCCTGACCGGCGCGTTGGAAGATCAAAAGACATTCGCGCGCATTGTGCGGGCGGTCGTGCGCGACCTCGCCATGGGCGACGACCTGACCGACTCCCCCGAGCAGGACGCCGAGGACGACCAGACCGACGATGGCGAGGCGGAAGCCTCCAATGAAGGCGAGGGGGAAGGCGAGGAACAATCGCCACAGAGCGACGCTTCCGATGACGGCGAAAAGAGCATGCGCGAATCGGACAGCGCCGACAGCCAGCTAACCGAATCCGACGACGACGACAGCGCCGAAACCTCCGATGACATGGAGATGACGGATGGTGATCGTCCCGCCCGACCGGACGGGCAGGACGCCGGTCGGCCCGAGCCCGCCTATAAGGTGTTCACCGCCCAGCATGACGAGGTGGTCGCCGCCGAAGCGCTATGCGAGCCGGATGAACTGACCCGCCTTCGCGCCTATCTCGACCAGCAACTGGCCAGCCTGTCGAATGTGGTCTCACGCCTGGCCAACCGCCTGCAGCGCAAATTGATGGCCCAGCAGAACCGGTCATGGAGCTTTGACCTCGAGGAGGGCATGCTCGATGTCGCCCGCCTGACACGGGTGATTATCGATCCCACCGCGCCGTTGTCGTTCAAGATGGAACAGGACACCGAGTTCCGCGACACCGTGGTCGGCCTGCTGATCGACAATTCCGGCTCGATGCGCGGCAGGCCGATCATGGTGGCGGCGGTCTGCGCCGACATCCTCGCCCGCACCCTGGAGCGCTGCGGCGTCAAGGTCGAGATTCTCGGCTTCACCACCCGGGCCTGGAAGGGCGGCAGCGCCCGCGATGAGTGGTTGAAGGCCGGCAAGCCCGCTTCGCCCGGTCGCCTGAACGATTTGCGGCACATCATCTATAAGTCCGCCGACACCCCGTGGCGTCGGGCTCGCAAAAATCTGGGCCTGATGATGCGCGAAGGCCTGTTGAAGGAAAACATCGACGGCGAGGCGCTGATGTGGGCCCACCAGCGCCTGATCGGCCGCACCGAACAGCGCAAAATCCTGATGGTGATTTCCGACGGCGCCCCGGTGGATGACAGCACGCTCTCCGTGAACTCCGGGCACTATCTCGAGCGCCACCTGCGCCGGGTGATCGCCGAGATCGAGGGCAGGTCCCCGGTCGAGTTGATCGCCATCGGCATCGGTCACGACGTCACCCGCTATTATCGACGCGCCGTCACCATCGTCGATGTTGAACAGTTGGGCGGCGCGATCACCGAACAACTTGCGGCCCTGTTCGAGGAGGAGCCGCGCGCGGTCACCCGGGCCCACGCCAACCTGTTGGGACCGCTGCCCAGCGTCCAGGACGGGCCGCCAACCAAGCCCGGCCCGGCCCGGCGCGTGCGCGAAACGGTTCCATGACCCCCGCCTGCGTCGCCGACTATCGTGAAGCCGCCCGCCGCCGGCTGCCCCGGGTGCTGTTCGACTATATTGACGGTGGCTCTTATGGCGAGACCACCCTGGCCGCCAATGTCGGCGATATGGCTGCCCTGACCCTGAGGCAGCGGGTGCTGCGCGATGTCTCCAAACTATCGATGACCACCGAGATCTTCGGCCAGACCCTGGCCATGCCGGTCGTGCTGTCGCCGATCGGCCTGGCCGGCATGTATGCCCGGCGCGGCGAGACCCAGGGGGCGAGGGCGGCGAAGGCGGCCGGCGTGCCGTTCAGCCTGTCCACCGTGGGAATATGCACGATCGAGGAGGTCACGGCGGCCGCCGCGCCGCCCTGGTTCCAGCTCTATATGATCCGGGATCGCGGCTTCATGGCCGAGCTGCTGGCCCGGGCGCGCCAGAGCGTCTGCCCGGTTCTGCTGTTCACCGTCGATCTGCCGATCCCGGGCGCCCGTTATCGCGACACCCGCAACGGCATGATCGCGGCGAGCGGAGCCGCGAAGCTGCGCCAGGTCATCGACGGCATCGCGCATCCGGGTTGGTTGTGGGACGTGCAGATGAATGGCGGGCCGCACACGCTGGGCAATGTGGCCGGCGCGGCCAAGGATCTTCGCACCCTGCCGGAATTCTGGGGATGGGTGGGGCGGAATTTCGACCCCTCGGTCACCTGGGCGGATATTGCCTGGGTCCGCGAGCGCTGGCCGGGCCCGATTGTCTTGAAAGGGGTGCTGGACGCCGAAGACGCGCGCGAGGCCCGGCGAGCCGGTGTCGATGGGATCGTCGTCTCCAACCATGGCGGCCGCCAACTCGATGGCGCGCCCTCCGGGGTCGCCGCCCTGCCCGCCGTGGTCGATGCGGTGGGCGATGACCTGACCGTCCTGATGGATGGTGGCGTTCGCTCGGGCCTGGATGTGCTCAAAGCCCTGGCCCTGGGCGCCAAGGCCTGCCTGATCGGCCGGGCCTGGGCCTATGCGCTTGGGGCCGGCGGCGAGGCCGGAGTCAGCCACATGCTGGCCATTCTGCGCCAGGAATTGCGGATGGCCATGTCACTGACCGGCTGCACGGATGTTAAAGACGCCGGGCGGGATCTGCTGGCGTGATGCGCCTTGACGCGGCCCGTAGAGCCTCGCCCCGGACTTCGCCTCGACCTTTCCCCAAACCGGGGAGGGAGGCAGGGCGCGATTGCTCGCTCTCCATCCTTCTGGGGAGGAACAGGCCTTCTGGGGAGGAACAGGCCGCAAAGCGGTAGGGCGGGTTATGGAGAGGCTTGGCGACGGCCCTAGCCGGCGGGTTGATCCGCCAACTTAGCCTTGATCTGCTTCTTGATCTTCAGAGCCCGGGGCGAAAGCGCCTCGTCCTTCGCCTTGACCAGAAACACGTCCAGGCCGCCGCGGAAATCCACGGTCCGCAGGGCGGCATTGGAAATGCGCAGCTTGAAGGTCTGGCCGAGGCTGTCGGACGCCAGCTTGGCGGGACTCAGGGCCGGCAGGAAGCGGCGCTTGGTCTTGATGTTCGAGTGGCTCACATTGTGGCCGGTCATTGGACCGACGCCGGTGAGTTCGCAGCGGCGAGACATGGCGCGAAGCTTTCGCAAGGAAAAGGGATCGGACGGGGGGCCCGCTCGGGAGGCGGCGATATAGGCGACGACAGGCTTGCGCGTCAAGCGGGGGTTGTTGGTCGCGTGGCGCGAACGCCGGCGCGCTTGTGGTAAAATCTGATGACCATACAACTGCTTGTAGGGAACAAAGACTGAATCGGCGACGGATCACTGATTCGGTCATGATTCGTTGCGGGCTTGTTCACCGCGCGGGCGCAATCACGTTAACGCCCTTCAACGACCTCGGAGCGGTTGCGAATCCCGGCGCTCTGGCCCACAGCCACACCTCATGAGTGATCGCTCCTCGGCACAGGCGGACTCGCGGCTGGTGGCCGTTCTGGGACCGACCAATACCGGCAAGACCCATCTGGCGGTTGAGCGCATGCTGGGCCACGCATCCGGCATGATCGGCCTGCCCCTGCGTTTGCTGGCCCGTGAAATCTATGACCGCGTGGTCAAGCTGCGCGGCGCCCGCGCCGTCGCCCTGATCACCGGCGAAGAAAAGATCGTGCCGCCCCGCGCCCACTATTTTGTCTGCACCGTGGAGGCCATGCCCCTGACCCGCGAGGTGGAGTTCCTCGCCATCGACGAAATCCAGCTGGTGGCCGACCCCGAGCGCGGCCATCTGTTCACCCACCGCCTGCTGCATGCCCGGGGCCGGTTCGAGACGATGTTCCTCGGCGCGGCGACCATGGCGCCCCTGATTCGCCGTCTGCTGCCCCAGGCTGAGATTGTCATGCGCGAACGCTTCTCGGCGCTCAGCTATGACGGCGCCGTTAAATTGACCCGCCTGCCGCGCCGCAGCGCCGTGGTCGCGTTTTCCGCCGACCAGGTCTACGCCATCGCCGAGCTTATCCGTCGTCAGCGCGGCGGAGCGGCGGTGGTGATGGGCTCGCTCTCGCCGCGCACCCGCAACGCCCAGGTCGCCTTGTATCAATCGGGCGAGGTTGATTTTCTGGTGGCCACCGACGCCATCGGCATGGGCCTGAACATGGACGTCGATCATGTGGCGTTCGGGGGACTGTCAAAATTCGACGGCCGCCGCTCGCGAAGGCTCTACCCTCAGGAAGTGGGCCAGATCGCCGGACGCGCCGGTCGCTACCGACGGGACGGGACGTTCGGAATCACCGGCGGCTGCGAAGCCATGGAGGCCGATCTGATCGGCGCGGTGGAGGGCCATCGCTTCGACGCGGTCGAAACGGCGCAATGGCGAAACGGGGCGTTGGATTTTCAGTCGCTGGCGACATTGCTGCGCTCTCTGGCGGAGCCCGCGCCCAGTGCCGGGCTCAAGGCGGCGGAGGAGGCCCTCGACGAGCGGGCCTTGCGTCGGCTGGCCGCCGATCCGGACGTCACGCGGCGCTGCGCCGACCGCTCGGTGCTGCTGCGCCTGTGGGACGCCTGCCAAACCCCGGATTTCCGCAAGATTACGCCGGACGAGCACATCCGTTTGGTGCAGACGTTTTTCGACTATTTGAGCGCCGGTCGGCGCCGGGTTCCGGACGATTGGATGGCCGAACAATATCGCCAACTGGAACGCCTGGACGGGGAAATCGACGCGCTCTCCACGCGCCTGGCCGGCGTGCGCACCCTGGCCTATGTCGCCCACCGACCGGACTGGCTGGCGGACGCCGACCATTGGCGGGGCGTGACCCAGGGCCTGGAAGAGCGCCTTTCCGACACCCTGCATGAAAAGCTGATGGCCCGGTTTATCGACCGGCGCACCAGCGCCCTGATGCGCGGGCTCGCGCGACCGGACGACCTGCTGGCCGGGATATCGCCGGAAGGGGTGGTTACGGTCGAGGGTCAATTCGTCGGGCGGTTGAACGGCCTTGACTTCGATGCCGCGCGGGGATCCGGGGCGCTGGAGGCCAAGGCGCTGCGCGCCGCCGCCCAGCGTGCGGTGGCGCCGGAAATCGCCCGCCGGCTGGGCGCGCTGGCGGCCGATCCCGATGACGCGTTTAGTCTGGAGCCGACCGGGGCCGTGCTCTGGCGGGGCGAGGCGGCGGGCGTCCTGATCAATGACACGCCGTTCAGTCCCGCCGTTCGTCTGCAGGGCGATCTTGGCCCCCGGTCGGTTCGGGAGCGCGCCGCGCGGCGCCTGGAAGCCTTCATCGCCGCCCACGCCAGCGACCGCCTGGCGAGCCTGCGAAGGCTCAACGACGCGGTGGCGTCCGGCGCGGTGCGCGGCTTGGCCAGGGGCGTCGCCTATCGCCTGATCGAGTCGGGCGGGGTGCTCGACCGCCGGGTCGTCGAAATCGAACTGGGGCGCCTAAGCCAGGGCGAACGCCGCACGCTGCGCGGCCAGGGCGTCAGGCTGGGCATGTTCTGCCTCTATCTTCCGGACCAGATCGGCGACACGGCCCGGCCAGTCGCTCTCGCGTTCGCGGCGCAGTCCGCGCCGGACTGGGCGCCGTCGGGACGCGGCCCCTGGCCGTTGCCGTCGCCAGCCCCGCCGAACCGGGCCCTGGGCCTGCGCGGCCTGATGGCGGTCGGGGCGCTGGCGGTTCGAGTGGAACAGCTTGAGCGTCTGGGCGAGCATCTGCGCGGCGGCGGCCGGGCGGTCGGCCCATCCGGCGGCGTTGAATTGGCGGACGCCCATCGAAACGCGCTCGGCTGGAGCGATGCTCAGGCGCGGATAATTCTGAAAGCGCTCGGCTTTACCCCCGTCCGTGGCCCGGCGGCCGGCAGCCCGACCGCGTGGCGCAGGCGACAGATCGCGGCGGCGAAGGCCGCGCCGCCGCCCGCATCGCCCTCCTCGCCGTTTGCCGCGCTGTCGGCGCTCCAGATCCCCATCCCCGTCGCGCGACGCCGCCGTCGTCGCCGCGCCGCATGAAAGCGAACACGATGATCCATGGGTGAGTCTGCCCCGATCGTCACCGAGGCTGCCTGCCGCGTCGATGTCTGGCTCTGGCGGGCGCGGTTCTTCAAGACGCGGGCGTTGGCGGCCCGGATGGTCGAGGCCGGCCGCGTCCGCCTGACCCGCCACGGCTCCCAATCCCGCCTCGACAAGCCGTCGCGCCCAGTCAGACCAGGCGACGAGATCGTGTTCGTCATCGCCGGGCGGCTAATCCGGGTCGAAGTCCGAAACCTGGGCGATCGACGCGGACCGGCATCGGAAGCCCACGCGCTCTACCGGTCGATCGCCGAGGGGGACGGCGCGTCGCCCGATCATCAGACCGGGTCACGCCGGTGACGACCGTGCGGCCCGCCATTGACAATGGCCCCCCTCGCCTGACAAACACGCCCGCCCGACAAACCGGCGCCATTTCCGTCCCGCCAAGAGTTCAGCGATGACCTACATCGTCACCGATGCCTGCGTTAAATGTAAGTTCATGGACTGCGTCGAGGTGTGCCCCGTCGACTGCTTCTATGAGGGCGAGAATTTCCTGGTGATCAGCCCGGATGAGTGCATCGATTGCGGCGTCTGCGAGCCTGAATGCCCGGTGGACGCCATCAAGCCGGACACCGAGGATGAGCCGGACGGCAAGTGGCTGAAGATCAACACCGACTTCGCCAAGACCTGGCCAAACATCACGGTCAAGGGCGAGGCTCCGGCCGACGCCGAGGATTTTGAGCGCGAAGTCGGCAAGTTCGAGAAATACTTCAGCGAAAAGCCGGGCGCGGGGTCCTGAGCGCCGCGACACTGGGTCCAATTTCCAAAGTGCCCAGTTTTATGATATCACTGTCGTCGCGGTCTAGCCGAGAGATATCTCCCGCGCGGCGAAACGCGATAGCGCCATTTCTCGCTGACGTAGGACCGCTTCTGGCTCGAGGTTTTCGGGCCATGGCCCGTCAGCCCCGATTTTGAGTCGTTGGCCCTTGCGGGGGGCCGGCGGCGGTGAAGGAAGGACCAACCGACGATGAGCAGCCATAATCCGGATCACGAGTTCCGTCTCGGCGATCACGTTGTCTATCCGGCCCACGGCGTGGGCGTGGTGATCGGCATTGAACTGCAGGAAGTGGTCGGCGTGTCGCTCGAATTGTATGTGATCACCTTCGACCATGAGAAAATGACCCTGCGCGTCCCGACCAAAAAGGCGAAGACCGCCGGGCTGCGGGGTTTGGCGGAAGGCAATGTGGTGTCCCAGGCCCTCACCACGCTGAAGGGCCGGGCGCGCGTGAAGCGCACCATGTGGAGCCGCCGCGCCCAGGAATATGAAGCCAAGATCAATTCCGGCGACCTGATCTCAATCGCCGAGGTCGTGCGCGATCTGCACCGGTCGGACAGCCAGCCGGAACAGTCCTATTCCGAGCGCCAACTCTATGAATCGGCCCTGGACCGCATGGCCCGGGAAGTCGCCGCCATCGAACGCATCGACCGCGACGCCGCCATCAGCCTGCTGCACAAGTCGCTGCTCAAGGCCGCCTGAGGCGGCAACCCGATCCCGGACTTCGTCTCGACCATCCCCCCAAAGGGGGGAGGGCGGGTTTTCAGAGTCTTCCGCCTTCCCTTGTGGGCAGGGATGCACACATCTCGGT
>JAYUBD010000110.1:0-2394 GCA_043740995.1 Caulobacteraceae bacterium
AGGAGTTTGATGTCACCCGCATTCTTGAGGATGTTCAGCGCCACAAGGTCACTTTGATGGGGCTGGTGCCGACCGCGATGCAGATGCTGCTGCGTCACCCCGATTGCCCGACGACCGATTTCTCCAGCGTCCGCCGCTTCATTTACGGCGCCTCGCCGATTCCCATCGACCTGCTCAAGGAAGGCGTGCGTCGGTTCGATTGTGAATTTCTCCAGTCCTACGGCATGACCGAGACCTGCGGCACCTGCGTGATGCTGTCGCCGGAAGACCACCATGATCCCGACGCGGCGCGCATGCGCGCCGCTGGTCGGCCCGTGCTCGGCGCGGCGGTGAAGATCGTCGATGTCGACGGCCTGATGGTCGGCCCGCACGTCGTCGGGGAGATTCTGGTGCGCGGCAGCGGCGTCATGAAGGGCTACTGGCGCCGCGAGGCGGCGACGGCGGCGGCATTCGACGCCGATGGCTGGCTTCGCTCTGGAGACGCCGGCTATCTGGACGAGGACGGCTATCTCTATGTTCACGACCGGGTGAAGGACATGATCATCTCGGGGGGCGAAAATATCTATCCCGCCGAGGTCGAAAGCGCCATCTACGGACACCCCGCCGTGGCCGAGGCCGCCGTGGTCGGCGTGCCCGACGTGACCTGGGGCGAAGCCGTCAAGGCGGTCGTGGTGCTGAAGCCCGGCGCGACTCTGGACGCCGCCGAACTGATCGCCTGGACGAAGACCCGGATCGCCAGTTTCAAGGCGCCCAAATCGGTGGATATGGTTGACGAGCTTCCCAAGAACGCCGCCGGGAAGATTCTGCGCCGGGCTCTCCGTGAGGTCTATTGGCGCGGTCGCGACCGGCTGGTCGATTGACCCTGGACCCGCCGAGGAGACGCGTATGAAAGCCGCCATATTCCACAAGATCGGCGAGCCCCTCGTCATCGAGGATGTCAGCATCGACAAGCCCCGGGCGCGCGAGGTGTTGATCCGCACCGTGGCGTCCGGCATTTGCCATTCGGACCTGCACATCATGCAGGGGGCCTTTCCCTGCCCAACCCCCGCCGTGCTGGGTCACGAAGTCGCCGGCATCGTTGAGGCGGTGGGTGAGGACGTTCGCGGGATCGTGGTCGGTGATCATGTGATCACCTGCATCACGGGGTTCTGCGGCCACTGCGAGGACTGTCTTACCGGCCACATGGCGTTGTGCGCGGTTAGCGAGACCGATCGCCCGCGCAAATCCACCCCACGGCTGGCGCGGAATGTCGAGCCGACCCGACTGATTCAGGCGAGTGGCCTGGGCGGCTTCGCCGAGCAAATGTTGGTGCACGAACGGTCGTGCGTGGCGATTCGGCGGGACATGCCGATGGACCGCGCCGCCATTATCGGCTGCGCCGTGACCACGGGGGTTGGCGCTGTGATCCACACCGCCCGCGTCGAGCCCGGCGCCACCGTTGCGGTAATCGGTTGCGGCGGCGTCGGCCTGTCCGCCGTCAATGGCGCCGTCATCGCCGGCGCCAGCCGGATCATCGCCATCGACCGGGTCGCCGCAAAGCTCGAACTCGCCAGACGGATGGGCGCCACCGATGTCATCGACGCCGGGGCCTGTGACGCCGTCGAGGCCGTGCGCGACCTGACCCGGGGCGGGGTGCATTACAGTTTCGAAGCCATCGGTTTGAAGACCACCATCGAGCAGGCGTTTCGGATGCTGCGCCGCGGCGGCACGGCCACGGTGATCGGCGTGCCGCCGGTGGGCACCAAGCTTGAGGTCGATAGCCTCGAACTGCTGTTCGACCGCAGGCTTCAGGGCTCATTCATGGGTTCCAACCGCTTCCCGATCGACATGCCGCGGCTGATCGAATTCTACATGCAGGGCCGCCTGAAGCTCGACGATCTGGTCTCCCGGCGTATCGCGCTGGATGACATCAACACCGGGTTTGATGAACTGAAGACCGGCAAGCTCGCCCGGTCGGTCATCGAGTTCGCGATGTGAACCCTTCGAGCCTGGAGGCGCTGGCCGGCGCCTTTTCACCGGGAGAGCGGGTGTTCCTGCCAGGGTCGGGGGGAGAGTCTCCGGGCTTCACCGAAGCCCTGATCTCCGATCCCGCGCACACGCGTGGACTGGAGATCGTCACCAGTTTCCTGCCGGGCGTCAACCCGTTGGCGATCGAGCGGATGAGCGAGGATGCGCGGGTCCTCGCCCTGTTCATGCAACCAGCCTTCCAGTCCGCCGCGCGCCTGGGGCGGGTCGAACAGCTGCCGGTCAGCTATGCCGGCTTCGCCCGCGATCTGCGCCATTCCTGGACATTCGACACCACGGTCGCGCATGTCTCGCCGCCCAATGCGGACGGGCTTTGCTCTCTGGGCGTGGCGGCGGAATTCACCTTGCTGGCCGCGGCCCGCAGCCGGC
>JAYUBD010000111.1:0-2394 GCA_043740995.1 Caulobacteraceae bacterium
GACACCGTCACCGCGCCCGAGACGGGTTGGGTCGCGGGGAAGTTGGTCACGTTCACCGCGCCGGAAACCGGCTGCGTCGCCGGGAAGAAGGCGCCCGACACCGGCACGGTTCCGGTAATCCCGACCGTGCCGGAAACCGGCTGGGTGGCCGGCAGGTTCGACACCGTCACCGACCCGCTCACCGCCTGGGTGGCGGGCAGGTTGGAGACGCTGACCGCGCCGGACACGCTGAGGCCGGCCGCCAGGGCGGTCTGCAGGGCCAGGAGCCTGGCGGCGATATACTTGTCGATCGCCACCCGACTGCCGGGTCCCGATCCGCTCCAGGCGGGGTCGGCCTGGCTGCCCTGGGTCAGGTCCCAGCCATCCAGGAAGGCGCCGATCACGCCGGTCACCGCGCCGCCGGTCGCGCCGGCGGCCCCGGCGCAGCCCGCGGCGCAGATGAAGTGCGGATAGGCCACGGCGGTCGGCGGATCGACCAGGGTGGCGTCGAGCGTGCCATTGGTCCCGGAAACACTGCCGGCCAGGGCCGGGGTGGAGACCAGCAGAAGCGCGCCGGCCAGGGCGGTAAATTTCAGCATGGCAGCTTGCAATCCTTAAAAGAATTCGGCGGGGGCCGGATCGTGATCGACGCCGGTCCGCAACATCAGGGCGGCGAAACCCAGGGCGGCGCGCCGCATCAGGCCGGGGGACGGCTCGGCGATCGACAGGCGCGGGGCCAGGCGTTCGGCCAGGACGGCGGCGAGATCGCCGGCATATCCGCCGTTCAGCGGCATCGGGTCGTCGAGGCCAAGCCCCAGGGCGGGCGTCCACTGGTTGAGATCGGCGCGGTAGAAGAACAGCGACGCCGCGGCGCCGACGATCTCCACCCGCGCCCCGTCCCTGGGCGCGCGCCAGACCACGCCGTCGGCGGGGGCGATCGATCCCGGTCCCGAAAGCCGGCCCCGCTGGGTGATCCGCACCGAATTGGGCAGGGTCACCGTCACGGTGAAGCCCGCCGCGATGCGCACCCGCTCATTTTCGCCCGCCACCCGATCGGCGGCGGCATCGACCTGATGCATCGGCCCGCGCGCCTCGTGCAAGCCGATCAACAGATCGCCCAGCACCCGCAAACCGGCCTCGAGCTCATCGGCCCCCGGCTCGTCGCCGGGCGCCAGCACCTGCAGGGCCGACAGCGCGTCGGCGATCAGGGTTCGACAGGTGGCCATCAGGCCGGCGAGCCCACCGCGTCCTCGATGAAGTAGGACAGCTCCAGCTCAAGCAGGCCGGCCACCGGACTGGCGGCCGGGGCCTGCGCGGTGACGATGATCGCCTGACGCGCGCCGGAGACGTTCTTGTACAGCCGGCCATTGGCCGTCAGGCCGCTGTCGGCCGACGCCCCCGGCGCACGACCGACCAGGCTTGAGGCGGCCAGGAACAGTTGCGGCGCGCCGGCCAGGCCGACATTCAGGGCCAGGGTCGGCGCCGCATTGGCGTCGAGTTGTCCCTGCGCCTTCAGGGTCAGGCCGAGCACCACCGCCCCGGCCGGCAGAAACGCCATGTTGCAAACATCGGCCGCGCCGAAGCTGGCCGGAACCGCCGCCAGGGCATGGCTGTGATTGCTGATCTGCCCCAGGCCATGCACCCCGGCGGGGGTGCGTGACGTATAGAGACTGGAATTATAGGCGGTCATCGTGGATCCTTTGTGTTGGGGGTTGAACCGCACTTCCCCACCCTCGCCGATGCCGCGCGCAGTGTTTTTCCGCCCTCCCCAGCCTGGGGAGGGACAGAACGCGAAGCGATCAGGGTGGGAAAGTGTGGTTGATCAGCTATCCGCGGCGGCGGCGACGAACATCGTCACCAGACCGTTCTGGGCGCCGTTGAAGTTGATCTTCTTGACGCCGACCAGTTCCTCGATCGCGACGCCGGGGCGGAATTGATAGTCTTTCAGCAGGTCGGTGCGCGGGGTCGGCTCCTGGCCCCAGGCAATGCCCACCGCGCCGCCGCCGGCCAGGAAGATCGGACGGATGTCGCCGCCCGCGCCGCCGATCGCGTTGAAACCGGCCGCCGCGCAATAGTCGTCGATCTCGGGGATCTCCCGGTGGATGACGCCGTCATAGATCAGGTCGCCGTCCTGGAAGAGCGGGTTGTCATCCACCCCCGTCGCCTCGCGCGCCCGGGCCTGGGTGTTGGCGGCGACCATGGTCGAATCACCCTTGAGATCGCGAAAGGTCCGCGCGCCGTGGAAGGCCACGAAATATTCCCGCCCGTCGCCCGCCGTCGCCCGGAACGGGCGGATGCGGGGATCGGCGAGCTTGGCGATCCGCTTGGCCAGCGAGAGATTGCCGACGCCGGCCCGTTGGCCGACCGGGATATTACCGGCCGCCGTGGCGAACACCGGCGCATAGTTGGACCGCG
>JAYUBD010000112.1:0-2388 GCA_043740995.1 Caulobacteraceae bacterium
AGCGATCATTTTGGACGAGGAGGTTGGCGAGATTGATGACGTCTCCGACGATCTTCGTTCGCTACCGCGACAAATCGTCGATCGGGATTCCATCCTCGAGGCCAATATCTACGGGGAGAACATCGCGGTTACGTCGCGGACCCTGAACCGTCTTGGCGCTGTCGATCGGGCCCCTGATACCCCCGTCGCGCGGGCGCTGCTGCTGCTCGGCCTGATCGGAACCTACCGTGTCGCCCATATCCCTTTGCCTCTCATTCGTGTGCCCGCGCGAGAACCGATTGAGCCTGGCGTGCGAGCGCGCGACCACGCCGCCGCCGTGCGAGCCCATTTTGGAAACCGGCAGCCGGTCGCCATCTCTCCGGCGCCTTGGTCTGGAGACACATTACGCATCCTGCGGGCGCCCGGCGATGGCCAGGCGAAAATCGCTGTCATCATACCAACGAAAAACAACAGCCAAGATGTGTTGGACTTTGTGGAGAGCCTGATCGCTCTCGCCAAATATCCCGAAACTCTGGAAATTCTTATTTTGAATAACGGCCTTGGATGGCGAACCGACCCTCTGTTGACGGCTTTGGCAGGCAAGACCGGTGTGGCTATCATGGACATCGCTGAACCGTTCAACTGGTCAAGATTCAACAATCTCGGCGCTGAAAACACCCAGGCGCCAAACCTCATCTTCGCCAATGACGATATGGTTATGCTGACCCCGGACTGGGACGAAATCGTGCGTTCGTTCCTGGAGCGGGAGGACGTCGGCGCCCTGGGCGCTCGATTGCTTTACCGGGACGACACCGTCCAGCACGCCGGAATTTTGTTCAACTGGCGTGGCTCGGTGATCCATGATGGTCTCTATCGGCCCGCCAGTGAAGCGGGACCGTCGCTGCGGTGGCATGTTACGCGATCCGTGAGCGCGGTCACCGGGGCGTTTTTGGCGACGAGGCGCGCGAATTTCGAGCTGGCCAAGGGATTTGACGAGATCCATCTCGCCGTCTCGTACAGCGATATTGACTACGCGCTTAAGCAACGATCGCTGGGTTTCCGGATCATTTGGAGCCCGATGCTGACCTTGCATCACTTCGAATCGAAAACGCGGGGATTGGATCATCTTTCCACCGCCAAGGCCGCGCGGAACTCGGCGGAACGCCGGATTCTTGAGACGCGCTGGCCCGGCGCGATGCGCATCGAGCCCAGTTTGAATCCGATCTGGCAGCAGGCGAGCTTGCCTCACCGGCTGATGGCGTTTCCCTCCCAAGACCATGTCTGGAGCTATATTGAACGCGGCGCGGCGGAGAACCCGTGGATTGTTGGCCCGCCCAGGGCCTGATCGCATCTTGACGGCGACCTCAAAATATTACATTATGCAATCAATCGCGTCACACCGACCGCGTTGAATCGCCAGAGGAACCCATCATGCCCTTTCTGCAAAATAACGCCCATGAAGCCTTCGCCGCGGCCCGGGCCAGAGGCGCCACGCTGGACGACGCCTATGAAGACGCCGGCTTTGCGCCAGGGAACAACCATGCCAGCCGTCTGGCCAAGCGGCCGGACATCGCCGAGCGCATCGCCGAGTTTCGCGCTTTGCAAACAGACTTCTCATCCGCGAACGGGTTGGCGGTGATCGAGGCCTTGCTGCGGGTGGCCAAGGCCGCCGAGGGGTTGGAGACCGCCGCCGGGATCAAGGAAGCCCGTCTGGCCCTGGTCGAGGTCGAACGCATGCGGGTGCTGTTGACGGCTTCGCGCGAGCGTGATCGCCGCGAGATCGGCAAAGTGTGGGAAGCCTCTTGAAAAATAAGGGTTTATCATCACAGGCGCCACGCCCGGAACAAGCCAAAACAAGCCAAAACAAGCCAATTCACGCCCGCCGATCGCCAACAAACCGCCAACCAACCGCCCGTGAAACCGCCATTCCGCGCCCATCGACCGCCAATTTAAGCCCAAATCCGCCCGTCACCGATTCGAGGCTGCCGCAAGCCGGTGGCGTGAAAGGTCGGCGGCGCGAACGCCTGGTGGGTGCAGTAGGGATCGAACCTACGACCCGCTGATTAAGAGTCAGCTGCTCTACCAACTGAGCTATGCACCCCAGGCCTGGCTCCCGGGCGGGGGCCGCCTTCGCAAGCGAAGACCGATGGGCGGGTCCGCGTTTCCGAGGCGCTCACCTAGACGGCTTTCGCGTCGCTCGCAAGGAAAGATGCGCGGGCGGGCGGCCTGAACCAATCGGCGCGCGAAGCATTCTAGCGGGCGACCCTGGAGCGCCACATGTTCACTCTGCCTGATCTTCCCTATCCGTTCGAAGCCCTGGAGCCGGTGATCTCGGCGCGCACGCTGCACTTTCACCATGACAAGCACCAGGCGGCCTATGTGAAAACCGTCAACGAATTGCTCGCCAAG
>JAYUBD010000113.1:0-2385 GCA_043740995.1 Caulobacteraceae bacterium
TTGCGTATAAACCCTTTGACGACCCCGTGATACATCCGTGTCCCTCTGCGTCGTCCGTGGATTCAAAATTTCCATGACCTACGCGGAACTACAGACCACAACCAATTACAGCTTCCTGCGCGGCGCTTCACACCCCGGGGAATTGGTGTTGGGGGCCAAGGCGTTGGGGCTGGCGGCGGTGGGGGTGGCGGACCGCAACAGCCTGGCCGGGGTGGTGCGGGCCTGGTCGCGGGGCAAGGAGATCGGCCAGCGGGTGCTGACCGGCTGCCGGCTGGATTTCATCGACCAGACCCCCGGCATCGTCTGTTATCCCACCGACCGCGAGGCCTGGGGCCGGCTGACGCGGCTGCTCACCGTCGGTCAACGCCGTGCCGCCAAGGGTGAATGCCATCTCACGGGTGACGACCTGCTGGCGCATGGCGAGGGGCAGCTTGTGCTCATCGTGCCGCCCCCGGTGCTGGACGCCGCGTTCGCGGCGGCGCTGCGACAATTGGCGGCGGCGTTCGCGGGCCGCGTCTGGCTGATCGGCGCCCGGGCCTATGGCGCGCGCGACCTCAAGCGATTGCACCAGCTCGACACTCTGGGTCAGGCCGCCGGCGCGCCGATGATCGCGACCAATGATGTCCTTTATCACGGGCCCGAGCGGCGGCCCCTGCAGGACGTGCTGACCTGCATCCGCGAGAAATGTGCGATCACCGAGGCTGGCCTCACCCTGGAGGCCAATGCCGAGCGGCACCTGAAATCGCCCGTCGAAATGGCCCGCCTGTTCGCCCGTTGGCCGGCCGCCGTGGCGCGCACCGTGGAGGTGGCGGACCGCGTCACCTTCGATCTTGGCCAACTGAAATACGAATATCCGCTGGAGCCCGTGCCGCCCGGCAAGACCGCCATCGCCCATCTGACCGATCTCGCCTGGCAGGGGGCGGCCTGGCGTTATCCGAAGGCCATCCCGGACAAGGTGAGCCGTCTGATCCGCTCGGAGCTCACCCTGATCGAACAAATGAACTATCCCAATTACTTCCTGACCGTGCACGACATCGTACATTGGGCGCGAGGCCAGGGCATCCTCTGCCAGGGGCGCGGCTCGGCGGCCAATTCGGTGGTGTGTTTCTGCCTGGGCGTCACCGCGGTGGATCCCACCGCGCCAAAACACGACATGCTGTTTGCCCGCTTTATCTCCAAGGAGCGCGACGAGCCGCCGGACATCGATGTTGATTTCGAGCACGAGCGACGCGAGTTGGTGATGCAATATGTCTATCAGCGCTATGGCCGCGACCGGGCGGCGATCTGTGCCACGGTCATCCATTATCGCCCGCGCAGCGCCATCCGCGATGTCGGCAAGGCCCTGGGCCTGACCGCCGATGTCACCGACGCCCTGGCCGGCACGGTGTGGGGAAGCTGGGGCGATGGCATCCCCGATGACCATATTCGGCAGGCGGGCCTGGATCCGGACAGTCCCGACATCCGCCGGGCCACCGCTCTGGCCGCCGACCTGCTGGGCTTTCCGCGCCACCTGTCGCAGCACGTCGGCGGCTTTGTGCTGACCGAGCGGCGGCTGGACGAAACCGTGCCGATCGGCAATGCCGCGATGAAGGACCGCACCTTTATCGAATGGGACAAGGACGATATCGCCGCCCTCGGCCTGATGAAGGTCGATGTGCTGGCGCTCGGCATGCTCAGCGCCATCAAGAAATCCATGGATCAGCTCGGCATCGCCGACATGGCCGATATTCCGCGTGAGGACCCGTCCGTCTACGCCATGCTGTCGCGGGCCGATTCGGTCGGCGTATTCCAGGTGGAGAGCCGGGCGCAGATGTCGATGCTGCCGCGCATGCAGCCCCGGGAGTTTTACGATTTGGTCATCGAGGTGGCGATCGTCCGTCCAGGTCCCATTCAGGGCGACATGGTGCATCCTTATCTGCGCCGCCGCGAGGGGCGGGAGCCGGTGGTGTTTCCCGCCCCGGCCCCGGAACATGGGCCGGCCAATGAGCTGGAGGCGGTGCTGGGCAAGACCCTGGGGGTGCCGTTGTTTCAGGAACAGGCCATGCGCCTGGCGATCGAGGCCGCCAGGTTCACGCCGGAAGAAGCCAACGGCCTGCGCCGGGCCATGGCCACCTTCAAGCACTATGGCGATGTGGGCAGTTATGGGGCCAAGTTCGTCGCCGGCATGGTGGGGCGCGGCTATGATCCGGACTTCGCGCAGCGTTGTTTCCGCCAGATCGAAGGGTTCGGCTCCTATGGCTTTCCCGAAAGCCACGCGATCAGCTTCGCCAAGCTGGTCTATGTCTCAGCCTGGATCAAACACCACCATCCGGACGTGTTCTGCATGGCCATCCTCAACAGTCAGCCGATGGGCTTTTATCAGCCGGCGCAACTGGTCCGCGACGC
>JAYUBD010000114.1:0-2384 GCA_043740995.1 Caulobacteraceae bacterium
TTCAGCCCGGCGCGCGCGAATTTGGATTTAGCCTTGGCCATGGCGCGTTCCCTTGCCGCCGACCTGTCGTGATCGCCGACCCTAGTATCCGATATTCACGACGGTTTGGCGACAGACCATCCGTGGACGGTCGAGGATTCAGAAACCGGGGTCGGGCGGTTCGGGAACGACGACATCCTTGGCGGATCGGCTGTGCTTCATCAGGAACGGCGTCTGGGCGACGGCGAAGACGACCGCGCCCACCAGCACCACGACGCGAAACACCGCCCAGACCTCGGCCGTTTGGGTGTGGCGGACGATCTCATTGGCCAGGGCGCAGGCCCACCAGAACAGGCCGTAGCGGATGGCCAGGGTCCGCCAGGCGGCGTCTGTCAGATCAAACGTCCCCCCAAGGATCGCTTTCAGCGGATTTTTCTTCATTGCGAGGCCGATGAACAGCACGGCCCCCAGCAGGCCATCGACGATGGTCATTTTCATCTGCAGGATATCGGCCCGATGCAGGATCAGGCTGAGGCCGCCGAAACCGAGCGCCAGGGCGCCGGTCACCGCCGGCAAGGGCGCGATCTTGCGCTCCATGACCAGGCCGACGGTCAGGGACACCGCCGCGCCGCCGACCACGAACCAGGTGGCCAGCCGGAAATCGCGGGTGATCAGCAGCACGGCGAGAAACGCCACGGCGGGGGCGCCGTCCACCACATAGCGCACCCACGGCGCTGACGGCTTGCGTTCAGGCGCGGGACGATCAACCATAGGACGGCTCCTCAAGGCCCACCAGGGAACGGGAAAACGCGCGGGCGTCGAACGGTTGGAGATCCTCGATCCCCTCGCCGACCCCGATCAGTTTAATCGGCGAATCCGAGGCCTGCGCCACCGGGACCAATACACCGCCGCGCGCCGTGCCGTCCAATTTTGTCATGACGATGCCGGTGACGCCGATGCTGTTGCCGAACACGTTTTCCTGTGCCAGCGCATTGCGGCCGACCGTGGCGTCCAGCACCAGCAGCACTTCGTGCGGCGCGTCCGGATCGATCTTGTGCAGGACGCGGATCATTTTGGAGAGTTCGTCCATCAGGCCCTGCTTGTTTTGCAGACGCCCCGCCGTGTCAATCAGCAGCACATCATAGGCCTCGGCCCGCGCCCGCTCCAGGGCGTCATAGACCAGGCCGGCGGCATCCGCGCCGTTCGGACGCGACATGAAATCCGCGCCGGACCGCTGCGCCCACACCGCCAATTGCTCCACCGCCGCGGCCCGGAAGGTGTCGCCGGCGGCGATCAGCACCCGAGCGCCCCGGCCGCACAGATCGGCGGCGATCTTGCCCAATGTGGTGGTTTTGCCCGAGCCGTTGACGCCGATGAACATCACCACATAGGGCCGGGGACCCGACAGCGGATCGAACACGCCCTGCCGGGGAATGAGCTCGGCCGCCACCGCCGCCGCCAGAGCTTCCTTGATCTCATTTTGCGTGGACGACTTGCCAAACCGCTGCTCGGCGAAGGCGCCGGTGATCCGCGCCGCCGCGTGCGGCCCCAGATCGGCTTCGATCAGCATTTCTTCCAGGGCGTCGAGCTGGGCCTGATCGAGGGGGCGGGCCACGAAAACCTGGGCCACCTGTTGCGTCATCTGGCGCGATGATCGCGACAGGCCATCGGTGAGCCGCGACAACCAGCCGCGTTTGCTTTCATTCATGGCGCGGGTTTAGCCGAGTGGCGCGACGGGGGGTAGAGGCGGAGGCCTCGGCGCGTTCAGGCGAGCAGGCGGCGCGAAACCTGCAACGGCGCCAAGGCTCGCTCGGCGATGGTCGCCAGATGGGCGTGGTGCGTGAAAAACAACACCTGGGTGGTCCGGGCGAGGTCGGCCAGGACCCGCAGGCCGGCTTCGGCGCGGGCGTTGTCATAATTGATGAACAGGTCGTCGGCGAGGAAGGGCAGGACGGCGCCGCCGCGCACCGCGTCCTCGACGGCGGCCAGGCGCAGGGCCAGGAACAACTGATCAAGGGTTCCCTCGCTCATGCCCTCGATCGGCGTGACGGCCCCGTCGGCGCGCAGGCCGGTGAGCCGCGCCTTATCGGCCTCCAAATCGACCAGCAGCGCGACATAACGCCCAAGCGTGAGGGTCGAGAACAGGGCGGACGCCCGATTCAACAGCGGCGACTGTTTCTGGGCGCGGTAGCGCGCGATGGTCCAGCGCAAGAGGGCGACCTCGGCGCGTTTGCGGACATAGGCTTCGGCCTGGGCGGCCATTTCCGAGCGCGCCTGCTCGGCGTCGGCGGCGGCGATGGCCGCATCGGGACCGTCGTCCAGACGCGAGAAGGCGGCCTGGGTGGTGGCGCGCTCGCCGGTCAGGCGGGCGACGTCGTCAGAGAGGGCGCTGAGCGCATCGGCAA
>JAYUBD010000115.1:0-2377 GCA_043740995.1 Caulobacteraceae bacterium
GGGGTGGCGGCCGACCGGCAGCTCCGCGTCGTGGGTCGGCCCGGCGATCGGACGGTTGATGGCGGCGAACCGGCCCTCGGCGGCCTTGTTCCAGGACCAGACCTTCGGCGGGATGTAGGCGGCGTCGTCGGCCATGGATCAGGCTCCCCAAAGCTTGAGCGCCCGCGAACCGGGCTTCACATTTGATGTGGGCGATCGACTGCGTTTTGGCTAGTCGGCTTTCGGTGTGCGCTGCAGCACGCTAGAACCCATGCCCATGCCCTTAGACGCCTTCTTCAACACCTTCGCCGGCAACCCGCTCGACCGGGCCAGCGACCGCCGTTCCAAGCCGGAGTGGATCGCCGAGCAGTTGGCCTCCTCCGAGTCGCTCGGCTTCGCCGTCTGGAACGGCCGGCCGTTCGTGGAGCCCGCCCAAAAGAGCGAAAACGGGGATGAGGGCATGCAGATCGCCTACCTGCCGGCCAAGATGGTCGGCGAACTGGCCGGCGGGTCCGAGCGGCTGCTGTTCATGGGCCTGTGGAAGGACACCGCCGTCTTCGCTGTCGACCTGGAGGGGCCGGCCGACCCCGCCGACGGCCCGCTGCAGGGCCTGGGCAAGTTCGAGGACCTGCGCGCCGTGGCGCTGAAGCTGCCGCCCACCGACGCGGCCATCGTCGCCACCGCCAAGCAGATGTTCGAGTGGCGTCGGCGCCATCCCCACTGCGCGGTCTGCGGCCAGGTGACGGAGACCAAGGACGGCGGCTGGAAGCGCCAGTGCCCGTCCTGCGAGACCGAGCACTTCCCGCGCACCGACCCGGTGGTGATCATGCTGCCCTACCACGGCGACCGCTGCATGCTGGGCCGCCAGGCGGCCTGGCCCAAGGGCATGTTCTCGGCCTTGGCCGGCTTCCTGGAGCCCGGCGAGAGCATCGAGGAGGCCTGCGCCCGCGAGCTCAATGAGGAGGCCGGCCTGCGCGCCCGCAAGGTCCGCTACCACTCGACCCAGCCCTGGCCCTACCCGTCATCCCTGATGATCGGCCTGCTGGCCGAGGTCGAGGACGACGAGGGCACGCCCGACCAGACCGAGCTCTCCGAAGTCCGCTGGTTCACCCGCGCCGAGGCCAAGAAGCTGCTGGCCGGCGAGATCGAAGGCGTCAACGCCCCCAGCCGCCTGGCCATCGCCATGCAACTCATCAAGGCCTGGGTGGAAGAGGGCTGAGCCTACGTTTTCCCTCCCCGTGCCGGGGAGGGACAGACCGCGAAGCGGTCAGGGTGAGGAAGTGTGCGCCAAGCTGGATCGGATCGAGATTGGAGACTCCTCAATGACTGCGCCGTCCGACGACCTGACCGATGAAGAACGCGCGCTGTTCGGCGCCCAAGACGTTGCCGCAGACCTCGCGCTGCGTTGTCGCCAGCTTCGCGAGATGAATGTTTCGGTGAGTGACACCGCCCTGGAAAATCTGATCAACACCCTGATGACCGAGCTTTGGGACCAGGGGTTCAGCCAGTCGGAAATCCGAGAGGCCTTCAAAGCCGCACTCGCCGACATGAACAGATACGCAGCAGGAGAAGAACGCCGCTAGTAGAAGTCCCGCCGGCAAATCTGCGCCGACTTGCGTCTTGAACAAAACAAGAACATGATCCGGTTGTGCGCCCCGAGATCACCCGAGCTCGCGAGCTTCGCCGCAACATGAGCGAGCCGGAGATCATCCTCTGGTCGCGGCTGCGACGGCTGCGCGAACGGGGCTATATGATCCACCGCCAGCACCCCTTTCGCGGCTACTACCTCGACTTTGCCTGTCTTTCCCGAAAGCTCGACATTGAGGTCGACGGCTTTCAGCACGCTGACGACCTTCAGGCCGAGCACGACGCGGTCCGGGATCGGATCCTGGTACGCCATGGGTTCCGCGTGATGAGGTTTTGGGCGAGCGCCGTGCGGCGCGATCTCAACGGCGTCATGGATCAGATTGTGCTGGCGCTGGAGGCTTCGCCTCCGCGTTTCGAGGGAACATAGCGCTCACCGGTCGGGATGAGCCAACTGGGTCGGACTGGTGAGTCGGTAAGCTCGTCTTGGGAACCGGTATTTGAGCGTGGCTTCCTCACCCTGGCGGCTTCGCCGCCTGTCCCTCCCCGGAACGGGGAGGGCAAAGGTCGGAATTACCCCCGCGTGCGGAACGGATCCGCCGGGTACACGCCCAGGATCTCGAACTCGTCGGAGAAGAACCGCAGTTCGTCGAAGGCCAGGGCCAGGCCGCGGTCTTCGGGCCGCCCGTCGGCCTCGGCGTAGAAGAAGGTCGCCGTCCAGGCGCCGCCTTCCATGTAGCTCTCCAGCTTCGACACGTTCACCCCATTGGTCGCGAACCCGCCCATCGCCTTGTAGAGCGCGGCCGGCAGGTTC
>JAYUBD010000116.1:0-7910 GCA_043740995.1 Caulobacteraceae bacterium
CGGCGTCGCCGAAGCGCGTAACTGGCGGCTCGACAGGCTCCAGGACGTCACGGTCCTCGAGGTCGCCGCCGCGCCCCCCGAGAGCTTCAACCTGCAGGATTACGCCGACCGATCCTTTGGCGTCTACCAGGGCGACGTCGAAGACGTGGTGTTGAGGATCCTGCCCCATGGAGCGGACGAGGGATTGAGCTGGCGCTTCCATTCAAACCAAACGACCGCGCTGCAGCCGGACGGCTCGGTGATCGTCAGGTTTCAGGCGAGCGGCATGAAGGAGCTCGCCTGGCATCTCTTCACCTGGGAGGACAAGGTCCGCATCCTCTCGCCTCAATCCCTCAAGACGACCCTCCTGGAAGAACTCAAACGCGCGAGCGCCTGCCATAGCGACGCCGGCACGTCCGAAACTGACGCATCGGCGGCTTAAGTCCGCTGGGTCATGACCAAGCCCCTCTCCGCCTCCCGCCTCAACAACTTCCTGGGCTGCGCCCATCACGCGGCCCTGTGGCTGGGCGGCGTCAAACCGCCCACGGAGGATAATCCCGCGCTGGAGCTCGTCCGCGCCAAGGGCTTCGAACACGAAGCGACGGTGCTCGCCGTGCTCGAAGCGGTCCATGGACCAGCCGCCGCAATTGCGGTGGACGCGCCGTCCGACCAGCGCGTCGCGCTGACGCTCACCGCCATCAAGGAGGGAGCGCCGCTGATCTACCAGGGGGCCTTCGCCAATGACCGATGGACGGGTTTTCCGGACTTCCTGATCCGCACTGAGAAGGCTCTGGACGGCTCATGGCTCCACCAACCTGAGGACGCCAAGCTCGCCCGTAAGGCCAAGGCTGAGTACGTCCTGCAATTGGGGGTCTATGCGCAGCTGCTGAAAGACGCCGCGCAGATTCCCATCGCCGGCGGGGCCATCTACGTCGGCGGTGGCGGCGAACCCGAACACTTCGACTTATCGCGCACCGAACACATCACCGCGCGCCTGATGCGCAAGTTCGAGGCCTTCGCCGACCTTAACGTGCGCGACACGAAACCGGTGCGCTGCGCCGCCTGCGCCCAGTGTCCGTTCGCACCGCGCTGCGAGGGCGAGTGGCGGGCGGCCGACAGCCCGGTGTTTGTCGCCGGCATCAGGGCCGATCAGATGGTCAAGCTTGAGGCGGCCGGGGTCACGACGCTGAGCCAACTGGCGCAAATGGACCCCATGACACCGGTCGGCGGCATCGGCAGGGAGGCTTTTTCCAAGATCGTCAGCCAAGCGCGGCTTCAAAAAGCGGGCGCGGAACGCGGCGAACACATCGTCGAACTCTTGCCGGTTGAGCCGGGCCGGGGGTTCACCCTCCTCCCCTCCCCGGCGGCAGGAGACCTCTTTTTCGATATCGAGGGCGATCCGCTCTACCCCGAGGGCCTCGAATATCTGCTGGGCCTATGGGGGCCGCTGGGACCGGGCGGCGAAGACATCTTCCACCCGATCTGGGCGCACGATCACGCGGCCGAGAAATTGGCGTTCGAGGCGCTCATGCGCCTCTTCGTCGAGCACCTCGGGCGCTACCCAAACGCCCGCATCTACCACTATGCGCCCTATGAGATCACCGCGCTCAAGCGGCTGGCCATGCGCTACGCCACCATGGAAGACGAACTGGACAATCTGCTGCGCGCCAAACGCTTCGTCGACCTCTATCAGATCGCCCGCCAGGCGATCCGCGCCTCAACCGAGGGCTATTCGCTCAAGGACCTTGAGAAGATCTACTGGGGCAAGCGCGAGGGCGAGGTCGCCACCGCCAGCGACAGCATCGTCGAGTACGAGCGCTGGCGTGAGATCGGCGATCAGGCCATCCTCGATGCGATCGGCCACTATAATCAGGAAGACTGCTTCTCAACCAAACTCATGCGCGATTGGCTGCAGCCGCTTCGCCCGGCGGACGCGGTCTTTGGGCTTGCCGACGCGGCGGACGACGAGGAGCCAGACGCCGCCGCGCTCGCCAGAAAGGCCGAGCGCGAGGCGTTCGAGGCCATGCGGCGGGCCTTGGCCGAAGAGGTGCGATCCGCGCCGGCGCTGGACCCGACGACCCGCGACCTGATCGCCGAACTGATGTGGTTTCATCAGCGATCGCAGAAGCCGCAGTGGTGGGCGATGTTCGATCGCCAGACCTGGTCAGACGAGGATCTCTTCGATGACCTCGAAAGCCTGGGCGGCCTGCGTCTGGACGAGGCTACGCCCGTCTTTCGGGACAAACTTTCCAACGTGGCGACCTACCTCTTCGAGCCGCAGGACACCAAGCTCAAGAAAGGCGATCCCTGCAAGATCGCCCTCACCCTGGAGTTCGGCGGCACGATCACCGTGCTCGATACCGACGAGGGCCGGGTCGTCGTGCGGCGCAGCGTCAAGGCCGGCGACTATCCCGCGGCCTGTTCGCTCATCCCGGGGCGCCTCATCGATCAAGGCGTCCTGATTGATGGCGTCGTCGCGTTCGCTGGGCGGTTCGTCCAAGGCGGCGCCACAGGTCGCGCCCTCATCGATCTCCTGGCGCGTCACCTTCCGCGCTTGACGGCGCACACCGCTGGAGCCCCGATCCTCGCTCCTGGCGATGATCTGCTGGGCGGCGCGATCGACGCCATCGGCCGTCTCGATCAAAGTTATCTGGTCGTCCAGGGCCCGCCCGGCACGGGTAAGACCTTCACCACCTCGCACGCCATCCTGGCCCTGCTGAAGGCCGGCAAGCGTGTCGCGGTCTCCTCGAACGCCCACAAGGCGATCAACAACCTGCTGGCGGCGGTCGAGGCGCGCGCGCAGGAAGGCGGGTTCAGCTTCACCGGCGCAAAGCGCGCCACCCCGGGCAGCGCCGATTCGGTTCACCTGGGTGATCAGATAAAATCGGTCTTCAAAAAGGAGCATGTTCTTCTCGAACACCAACTGGTCGGCGGCACGGCCTTTCATTTCGCGCAGCCCGAAGAGCTCGACGCCTATGACTACCTCTTCGTGGACGAGGCCGGACAAGTCTCGCTCGGCAACCTCGTCGCTATGGCTGGCTGCGCGCGCAATATCGTCCTCGTCGGCGATCAGATGCAGCTCCCCCAACCGGTGCAAGGCGTTCACCCCGGAGACTCCGGGTTATCTTGCCTGGACTATCTGATGGGCGAACACGCCACCGCGCCCCCCGATCGGGGCATTCTGCTCAACGTCTCCTGGCGGATGCATCCGGATGTCTGCGATTTTATCTCCAGAACGATCTATGAGGGCCGTCTGACGTCTCACCCGCAGACCGTTCAACGCCATCTAGTGCTCTCACCGGACGCCCACCCTATCCTCAAGCCCGCCGGCCTGGCGGTTTTGGAGATCGACCACGCCGGCTGCACCCAAGCCAGTCTCGAAGAAGCCAAAGCCATCGACGACCTCGTGCGCTCCCTGCTTGGGCAGTCCTTGCACGACAAGGATGGCGAGGTGCGCCGCCTGACACTGGACGACATCCTGATCGTCGCCCCCTTCAACGCCCAGGTGAACCTGCTGCGCAA
The DNA here is from genome assembly GCA_043740995.1 of Caulobacteraceae bacterium. GTDB lineage: Bacteria > Pseudomonadota > Alphaproteobacteria > Caulobacterales > Caulobacteraceae > Acaudatibacter. The sequence continues at coordinate 3,502 of JAYUBD010000116.1, forward strand.
ACAGCTTCCCGACGGCGCACGGATCGGAACGGTCGACAAGTTCCAGGGCCAGGAAGCGCCGGTCAGCCTGGTCTCCATGGCCACCTCGCATGGCGCGGACGCGCCCCGCGGCACGGAGTTCCTGTTCAACACCCAGCGGCTCAATGTCGCGGTCAGCCGCGCGCAATGCCTGGCCGTCATCGTACGGGGGAAGGATCTGCTGGAGCTTTCACCGGGTAGCGTGGAGGATCTTAATCGGCTGGACGCCTTCGCCCGGGCCGACGCAATCTGTGGGATCGGCTAGGGTCGGATCGACCGACGCGTTGTTCGATGTAGTGAGAAATTGGGGTAACGGAAGATTCAAAAGGCTGCTCGTCACTCTTTCGGTAGCTTGCATGCGCGACCGGCTCAGGCGAGGGTCCGACCCAGGCGAGAGTAGTGGCGGGGGAATAGTATGCCTACACACGTTACAGCACGGATCGCTTGGCACACCGACGGGTGGAACGGAGGTGTCTGCCGGGCCCCAGAGAAGAACACCTATTGCGTGGGCTGGAAATCGTTTCCGGGTGATGTCATCGCCCGCGAACGCGACCTGGATAAAGAGAAGAAACTCCAAGGCTGTTCCGGCAACGCCCTCGCCGGTTACGTTCCGCCCTGCAGTTACAGTTATAACGCCTTCGGACTCGACGAGGCCCCCGCCGCATCCAACCCGCCAGACTTCTTCTTCGGAAACGCGAGCCGCCGGGAATGGACCTTGCCGCCTGCAACGGTCAGTGTTTGGCCCTACGAGGCGATGTATGCCGATGAGGTGAAAGTCTCCGGTACACTAGACAACAACCGCCGGCGCGAACTGGCGCTCAAATTCTTCGAGCCCATTGAAGCCGACTGTGGAAGTAATTTCATCTTCTACTACGCCAACTACTCCAACCCGCTATCCGAAGATGAAGCCCCACGTTACGCTCTTGTCGGCGTATCGCGCATCGCGAAAGTCGGCCCGGAGCTTGTCTACAACGATGTAAAACCCGAAATCGCGGCGAAATATGCTGGTGGAATGATTTGGGCGCGGGACATCACGTCTGCCTATCCCGTCGAGGGGCTGCGTCTGCCTTATCATCTGTTCGCCGAAGAGCCTGAACGCTTGGCGGAGTTCGCGGTTTTTCCCGAAAATCCGATCCTCTGCAAATACGGCTCAAAACACCTCACCGATGACGACGCCATCGGTTTGCTGGAGCAATTCCTGGCAAAAGTGCGCGGGCTTAAAAACTCCAGTGACAAGAGCGACGATTGGGGGGCGCGTGAGACTTGGCTGCTCAGCGCAATCGCAGAACTCTGGACACATCGCGGTATCTATCCAGGCCTGCTCAAAGCTCTTGAGGCCGCCGGAGCCGTTGCCCTTGTGGATGGGGTGAAATCACTTTCCCTTCGCGACGGCTACGAAGCGGGACACGCCGCGGCTTTCGCGGCACTCGAAAGCGGCAAACCGAGCCCTCTGACCTCGTCGCTTTCCTCGCCCGAACTGAGCAAGCTCAGCCGAAATTGGCGGCTACTGGATGACGGCGCGCGACTGTTGCTGCGCGACATACTGCCCAGGTTCGCCCTCGATACCGACGTGATGGAGGCGATAGCCTCCGACCAACGGTCCGCACGCGGCCTTACGGTTGAGGCGCAGGATATCGCCGACAATCCCTACCTGATCGCTGAGTTGTATTGCGGCGCCGATTCCAGCGATCGGATCTCGTGGAGCACGATCGATCGGGGCGTTCTGCCTTCCCCCGGTCTTGGAGGCGGCCCGTTGGCGGACATGGAGTTTAACGATCCGAGGCGGTTTCGCTCACTCTGTGCGGAGCACCTGCGCCAGGAACCCAAACATACATTTCGCTTCGCCAAAGACTTGCTCATCGAGATCGCGCAAAGGATGGACAGGTTGCCTGCATGGAAGCAGGCGCTTTTTTCTGAACGTTATTTTGATGTGGATGCTGAATTCTTGTCGGGCGCGCTTAGCCTGCGACCGAGCGCGGATGGCCTCTGCGTGTATTTGAAGCCGGTCTTCGAGGACGAGCGGACGGTTGAAAAGACTCTTAAGGATATGGCGACCAGACCCGATCTTGACCTCCGCCGACCAGTGTCGTCGGCGGACTGGCAAGGCTGGACCTACAAATCGGACAGCCCCCTCGCGCTCAAGGGGGGCGAAGACTACCGCGAGGCGGTGGTCGAACAGGCGGACATCTGCGAGCGACTGTTCCGCCGACCGCTTACGGTGGTCACAGGCGCAGCCGGGACGGGAAAGACCACGGTCATTGAAGCGCTTATCCGGGCGGTGCGACGCGCGGAGGGCGAGGGAGCCACCATCCTCGTGCTCGCTCCGACCGGAAAGGCCGCTGACCGTGCGCGTGAGGTGTTCGAGAAGGCGTCTCTCCCGCGCGTGGACACCGTCACGGCGCATTCCTTTCTCGCGTCCAACGGTTGGCTGAACAACAACCTGACGTTCAAGCGCCAGGGTGGAAAGCGTGCCTCGATCGAGACCTTGGTCATCGATGAAACTTCCATGCTCGATCTGGAGCTGGCTGCGGCGCTGATGCGGGCCATTGAATGGCAGACGGTCCGCCGGCTCATTCTGGTGGGCGACGCCGGACAACTCCCCCCGATTGGACGGGGCCGCGTCTTCGCCGACATCATCAAATGGCTCTCAACCGACTATCCGGAGAACCTTGGATGCCTGCAACGCAATCTGCGGCAATTACTGAACAAGGTGCAGGGTGAGGGCAACGCGATCGTCGCCCTTTCTGAACTGTTCATTGTCGATGATGAGGACAGGGCCAAGAGCGATGTGGCCGCGCCGACGCGCCCCGACCAAGAGGCCTTACTTGAGCGTATTCACGCAGGCGGCGCCGTCGATAAAGACCTCGAGGTCATCTATTGGGACAAACCCGAGGACCTGGCCGCCACCCTCATCGACGCACTCGAAAGGAAGATGATCGACGCCGGCGCGCCAACAGGCGGACAGCCCTATACGGTCTGGCGTGCGGCCCTGGAAAATGACCCGACCGCATTTCAGATCCTGACGCCGCACCGCGGAGAAATGCACGGGGTCGAAGCGCTCAACGAGGCCTGCCAGAAGAGGATTGCGGATTTCGTCATATCCCGGGTCGGGGCTATCGATGGGATCACTCTGTTCGACAAGGTCATTCAGGTTCGAAACCGTCCCAAATCCAACCCGATCTGGGCCTATGATTTTCGAAACCGTTCGAACGTAAAGGTGGAAGCCTTCAACGGTGAGATTGGCGTCGTCACGGCGTTGGGGTTGGATAAGGCCGTCTGGAAGACGCTCAGGTCCGGCTATGGACCACGCCTGAAGCGCTTTGGAGTGGGGTTCACGCGCAAGCCGGGGCTTGCGGTGGGTTATGGCCGAGACGTGCCTACCAGCGGTCGGTTCATAAACGAGAGCGTCGAGGACAACCTTGAGCTTGCTTACGCCGTATCGATCCATAAGGCGCAGGGAAGCGAATTCGCCCACACTTTCGTGATCATTCCAAAGAGCGATAAACGACCCGTCTCGGCCGAACTCATCTACACCGCCCTCACCCGCGCGAGCCGGCACTGCACCCTTCTCCTGGAGCACGACATCAACAGCCTATTGGATGCGCGGCGGAGGGAAAACGCGCAAACGCCTCAAATCAATTCTTGGCTATTCAAGCCGCACCTCGCCAAACAGGCTCTGAACAACCGCCGTGGCTGGTATGAAGCCGGGAAAATCCATGAAGCGCTGAGCGGCGATATGCTGCGCTCCAAGTCGGAGGTGATCATCGCGAACCTCTTACACCACAACGAGCTGCCATTTTGGTATGAGCGGCCTCTTAACGCTCCCGACGGGACGCTTCGGCTCCCGGATTTCACGATCAACAGCCGAGGCCAAACGCTTTTCTGGGAACACCTCGGGCTGCTGGATCAGACCGACTACGCCGCCAACTGGAAGGAAAAACAGGCTTGGTACGAGCGTTGGTTCCCCGGCCAACTCGTCACCACCCTTGAAGGACCCCACCTCAGCCGCGACGCTCAGTCTTTGATTGAGCGGGTGACGGCGGGGGCTGCAACCGGCTAAGCCGTCGTGTGGTTACCTCAAGCCAGCGTTGTCACCGGGACCTCCACCGGGCTCAGCGCGCGCTTCGCCAGTCCAGCGAGATGCTGATGGTGGGTGAAGAACAGGACCTGAGTCTTCTGTGCAAGCTCGGCCAGCACCTGAAACCCTGCTGCGGATCGCTCATCATCGTAGTTGATGAGTAACCCTCCGGCGTAGGCCGCCTTGTCGCGAGCGGGCCTGACGGTCGAAGCTGTGCTCTTAAGTTGTCCTTGTGAGCGCGCGTAGCAGCACAGCATGAGCCAGATGACGTTGCTGACGGGTCCGGAGCGTCGTCGTCGGTGGAGCGCGGACG
>JAYUBD010000117.1:0-2369 GCA_043740995.1 Caulobacteraceae bacterium
GCGATGCGCAGTTCGTCCAGCAGGCGGTTGCCGAGCACCTCGCCGGCCAGCATCACCGCCCTTGAGCGAGACATGTCGGCGAAGAAGTCGGTGATCGGCCAGGCCACCACCGCCACCGCCTGATCCGTCCGGCCCGTATCGCTGAGCATGACCGGATGCGGCGTCGGACCGGGGAAGCGGACCTGGGCGGCGGACACCTCGTCGGCGCCCATTGGGCGGGTCGGCAGGGCGCCCAGGGTGTCGGCGGTAAGGGCGACCGCCTGGTCCACCGTGATATCGCCAACGATGGTGACCTCCACCCTGCCCTTGGCCAGCGGTCCGGCCAACAGGGCGCGCAGATCAGAGGGCGTTGCCGCCAGCAGGTCCTCGCGATTGGGGAAGGCGAAGCGCGGATCACCGCGGGTGAACAGGGCGCCCGCCTCGCGGGCCATCACGCCATTGGGGGTCGCCGCCATTTGCGGCAGTTCGGCCAGCAGGGCTGTGCGCAGGCGCTCGAACGCCTCGGGCCGGAAGCCCGGATCAGCCAAATAGGCGCCGATCACCTGCAACTCGGTGACCAGGTCTTGGGAGCGCGCGCCGCCGGTGAATTCAAAGGCCGTGTCGGCAATGGAGAACCCCACCTCGTGCGTCGTTCCGGCCAGGACGGTTTGGGCGTCTTCGTAACTGAGCTTGCCATAACCCCCGCCGATCAGGGCGCCCGCCTCCCAGCCGGCGCCGGGGCGATTCGGCGGCAGATCCAGGCGACCGCCGCCAACCCGCACCTGAACCAGCACCTGGTCTTTGCGAAACGCGGTGGGCTTGACGGTCAGGCCGACGCCATTGGCGAAGCGAACCGTCGTCACGCCAAGATCCGGGACCGTCTTGCGGTCAGCGATCCTGCCCGGCGAACCCAGGCGCGCATACGGCCAGGGAAGCGTCGCCGCATCGCCGCGCGCCGCAAGAGGGCTGGAAAACGCACGGGCCAACTCGGCTTTCAGCGCGGCGTCGCCGCCTTCCGGCTGGGGCGTGGCGAGTTCAACCAGCGGGCCGGCCCCGGCGAACACCGCCCGCAGCGCGGAATCCACCGTGGCAGGGGGCAAGGTTTCGACGGTCGCTTCGAACAGCGCCAGATCCGTCGCCGGGGTGGTGAACACACCGTCCTGATCCACCGCATCGACCAGCCCCGAGACCAGGGCGGTAGTCGGCCGCGTCGAAGCACCCGCCGCCGCGTTTTGCAGGACGACCCGCATCTCGGTAATCTCGCGATCGAGTTCGGCCCGCGTGACGCCGTTGGCGGTCAGACGGCGCACCTCCTGCGCGGCGGCGTCCACCGCTGGGCGCCACGCGTCGGGCGCGGCGCTGGCCTGGATCACGGCGATCTTTTCCGAGTGAAACAGATTCTCGAAGCCAGCGGCGGCGGCGAGGAACGGCGGGTTTGCGGCGCGGGCCAGCCGGCCCAGGCGACGATTAAGCACGGCAAGGCCCAGATTCTCGATCACCTCGCCGTGCTCCTTGGCGGCGGTGTCGGGCGAGGCATCGAACGGCCTGGCCCAGGCGATGATCGCCTGGGTGGAGGCGCCCGGCAGATGCACCACCTTCACCGTCAGGCCGCGCGGGGCGACGCGGCCGAGATCGGGCTCACCGGTCGGCGCGCCGACCGCCCGCCAATCGGAAAACCGCGCCTTGATGCGCGCCTCCATCGCTTCGACATCGAAATCGCCGACAGCGATCAAGGTCGCCCGCTCCGGCCGATAATTGGCTTGATAGAATTGGCGCACCAGGCTGGCCGGCGCATTGCGGATCACCTCGACCTCGCCGATCGGAAACCGTCGGGCGGCCAGTTGGTCATCCAGCAGCAGTTGAAGCTGGGCCTTCTGCGCGCGATATTCCGGGGTGTCGCGAAGGCGCTCTTCCGAGAGCACCACGCCGCGTTCCGACGCCAGAGCCTTGTCGTCCAGGGTCAGCTCGCCGGCCGTTTCGCGCATCAACATCAGGCCGGTATCCAGACTATCGGCGTCATTTCTGGGCAGGTCGAGCATATAGACCGTCTGGGTCCACCCGGTTTCGGCATTGGTGTCCGGCCCGAATGCCAGCCCCTTGCGCTGCAGGATCTTGACCATCTCGCCGGTCGGCACATGGGTCGAGCCCTTGAACGCCATGTGCTCAAGCACATGGGCGAGTCCCTGCTGCGCGTCGCTCTCCTCCAGCGATCCCGACCCGACGCGCAGGCGCAGGGAGACGGCATCGGCCGGCGTGGCATTGTGCATGAGCGCGTAGCGCATGCCGTTGGCCAAAACGCCGAAGCGCACCGCGGGGTCGGGCGGCAGGTCGCTGTGGGCTTGCGGCCAGACGGCGGCGGCGCGCGGCGGGGCCGGCTGCGACCGGGCGGC
>JAYUBD010000118.1:0-2365 GCA_043740995.1 Caulobacteraceae bacterium
CTGGCGCCGGTAAGGGCGAGCGCTCCCAGTGACGTCCGGCGCAAGCGCGTATGTCCGGCCGGTCCGCCGTCACCGCCGGGCGCGATGCGCCTCTTTGCCATTTCATCGCCCCTGCGGCGGCAGGCTCACCGGGCGCCGGATGCGACCGGCAACCGATCCTGTTTCGGCTCCGGCGACCGTCCAGCTGCGCAGCGCCACGACGGCGGGCCGGCCGGGCGAAGGCGTGCGCCGGGCCATCGCGGGGCGGGCGCGCCGGAATGCAGCGCCCAGGGCGGCGAAAGCCAGGGCGGTGGAGAAGTAGAAGGGGGCGATGCCGATCGTTTCGATCGGCGTGCGGACCAATTGGTAGAGGAACAGGCTGATCCAGAAGACCAGGGACAGACTTGGACGGCGGACAAACCTTGCAACCAGGGCAATCACGCCGACCAGCACGACCGCGAAGATCACCGCCGCGCCCAGCCATCCGAGCGTCACCAGGATGTCCACGAGGGTGTTGTGAAAGGTGAAGCCGCCACGGTCGTCGATACCGAAGTAGCGCCATAGGCCTTCGGCATCGATGTTGCCCTGCCGCCAGAAGGAATAGTAGCCGCGCCCGAGCATCGGCTTTTCCCGGATCAGGTCGGCGGCGCGATACCAGAGGTAGGTCCTGCCCGTCAGCGTCGGATCCTTATCGAAAAGGTTGGCGCCGAAGTCGATCATCGCCATCGACAAGGTTCGGTAGAATAGCCCCCCCATTACCATGCAAAGCGCGACCGCGCCGGTCAGCCAGCCGCGCATCGCCTTTCCGACGTAGATCAGGGGGGTGAGCGCCACCATCGCGCCCACGCCCATGCCAAGCCCGAGCAGGGCGCCGGCGGAGCGGGTCGCCGTCACGGTATAGAGATCAATTGCGATCCCGCAGACGCCAACCGCGAGCCAGATCCACGCCCGGCTACGCAGCGCCATAGCCACCGCCGCCATCGATACGATCAACCCGGTGGACGCGATGTCTCCCAGCAGGTTTTTGCTGGAGGTCAGACCCGAGAACGCCTCGCCCCCGGCGCCCACCCCAATACCTACGGTGCCGCCACCAATCCGGGCGGCAATCATGTAAATCAGGAAGGCCAGGCAGAGGCCGCGGACCACGCTTTCCTGGCGACGCGCCGATGACAGCAGGAAGCCGACGACCACCGTCACCGCCAGTTCGAGGGCAAAGCGCAGGCTCTCGGCGGGCGCCTCAGACCAGAAGACCGAGAGCAGGGCGAAAGCTGGAATCGCGAACAGGAAACTGCGCGGCGCGAGCACGGCCCCCAGCCCCTTGCGGCGATAATAGAGGTAGAGCGGCGCGAGACCCGCCACCAGCGCCGCGCCGGCCGTGGTCAGCTGCGCGATGAACAGCAGCGGCAGGAAGAGCGCGAGCGCAAAGGCTCCGTCCCCATCCAACCCGCGTGGGGCGGGTGCGGCATCGGCGAATCCGGTGTCGTGCGCGGACGTCGTCCGCCTGGAGGCTTCGCGTGGCGCTCGCCACGCCCCTGGCGCGGGCCGAGCGACCTGGCCGCCCCTGATCCGTCGGATTGGCCCGTTCTGGCCCGTTTCGCCCCACACGCCGCTCATGCCGCGAACCGATATGCGCGGATGTAATCGATCACATAGTGAGCCGGGAATGGGGTGGAAGCGTCGGGCGCCCCGGCCCAGTCGCCCCCAAGGGCCAGGTTCGCCAGGATATACATCGGCTTGTTCAGATCCGGCGGCGTGGTCAGGCGCTTGACCTCGCGCCCGTCCACGAACCAGACAAGCTTGTCGTGGTCCCAGCTCACCGCGAAGACGTGGAAGACATCCGGTGCGATCGGAATTTCAGTGCCCGCGTCCTTTGCGCCGAAGTTGGAGTGCGCGGTCGCATAGTACCGCGACGAGTCTCCCACGCTTTCCATGATGTCGATTTCCGGAGGCCAGGACAGGTCGCGCGGCAGCAGCCAGAACGCCGGCCAGACACCCTTTCCGTGCGGGAGCTTGGCCCGCATTTCGAAATAGCCGTAGGTCTGCGCGAAGGAAGGCTGCGTTGTAATCAGACCGGAGGTGTAGCGGAATCCGCCGAGCCGGGCAGCCAGGTCAGCCGGTGCGCGATTGGCGGTGATCGTCAGCATGCCGTCACCGACCTGGAACGGATCCAGCCCGAGGGCGGGGCCGACCTCCGGTCGGGCGCCATGGGCGCGGACCTCGGGATCGACGTAGAGTTCCAATTCCTTGTTCGACCGCAGCGTGCGCACGTCATAGTCGTCGTCCGCCTTGCCGTCCCGGAAGGTGGTGCGCCAGGCGCCCGTTCCGTCCCGAAAGCGGTCGAACCTGGTGAATTCGTCAGCGAAGGTCAGCACCAGCGGGCGCCCGT
>JAYUBD010000119.1:0-2359 GCA_043740995.1 Caulobacteraceae bacterium
CAGGGCGCCGCGCGCCGGTTCATCGAGATCATCGACACCGTCGAGGTCGTCGACGGCGACAAGCGCGCCGCGCTGAAGCCGGCCATGCGCTTCGAGGTCGCCTTCGCCATCGAATTCCCCACCGCCGTGATCGGCCGCCAGGAAATCGACTTAGCCATGGACGAGGCCGCGTTCCGCCGCGAACTGGCCGACTGCCGCACCTTCGGCTTCCTGCACGAGGTCGAGGCCCTGCGCGCCATGGGTCTCGCCCGCGGCGGCACCCTGGACAACTGCGTGGTCATCGAGGGCGACCGGGTCCTGAACCCCGAAGGCCTGCGGCGTCCCGACGAGTTCGTCCGCCACAAGGCGCTGGACGCCATCGGCGACCTCTATGTCCTGGGCGCGCCGATCCTCGGCCGCTTCGAGGGCGAGCTGGCCGGGCACGGCATTAACAACGCCCTGGTCCGCGCGCTGGAAGCCCGCCCCGACGCCTGGCGCATCCGCACCTTCGCCGACGAGATCGACGTCGCGGTCTGATCTTTCTCCCCTTCATGGGAGGTAATAGTTATCGCGGAAACGAGCGCGTCAGGCCGGGAGTACAAGGGCTGGCGGCTGGCCTAGGTGCGCTTCCGGCGCCGTTCGGCCTCGACCAACAGGTCCCGCCAGCCGTGCGCGATCTGCAAGAAGGCGTCGCGCTCGTATTCCGTCTTCGCGGCGGCGGCCATCTTCTCCGCTTCCTCCGCCCGGCGTTTGAACTCTTCGTGCTTCTCGGCCATGCCCGATATTATGTCGCATAGCCGACCTAGCCTAGAGGCCAGCGCGCCGCATGACGGGCGAGGGCGCACAGGGGCTCAGTCAGCCAGGAGGGCCACGTTGACGGGCTGATTGGCTGGCGGGTCGTCGCTTAAACCTGCGAGCACGATTCAGTATTTTTTATGGTTCCATCAAAACTCATCGTGCTCTGGGGCCGCTTGCAGACCTTGTTCCCGCAGCTGTCCACCCACGGAATCATGCCGATGGGGCAACCCTTGCTGGTGTCATAGTCGTCGGTGCGGGGCTGGTTCGGCGCCGCCTTCAACAGAGCACGTTGCCGTGGAGCTTGATCATTTCGTCAAGCGAGCATTGCGGACGTCTCATCGCTAAGTCTGGCGCACTCTGTGGCTCAGGTGTCCAGGTAGCCCTCAAACGGCCAAACGTTCCACTTCCGCCGAAACAAAGACGACCAACCCGTCGGGATTCCAGAGGAACTTCAGGTCCCCGCGGAGCCCGCCGCTGACGCTCCTGCGGGCCAGTACGCTGCCGAAGCCCTCCCGCTCGGGCGGACCCGTAATCACGGGTCCGTCCTTCTCTTCCCACGACAAGACCAGGCGGCTCTTCGTCACCGCCCAAGAAATGCGGACGCGACCGCCAGGGACCGAGAGGGCGCCGTATTTGGCCGCGTTCGTCGCCAACTCATGCACGACGAGCGCCACGTTGGTGGCGGCCTCGGGGCCGACTGCAACCCCCGGCCCTTCGATTTCGGTGCGTGCGCTGTCGCCGGTTCCTGCCGGATCGGCATAAGGCGAGAGGAGCTTTCGGACCAGCTCGCCCAAGGTGGTTTCCCGCTTGGTGGCCTTGGCCACCGACGGCATCGGCCGGATCAACTGGTGGGCGCTGGCGAGCGCGCCAAGCCGACCTCGAACAGTCTCGGCCAATTCCTTGGGCGTGGTCGCGGCCTTGGCGCTCAAGGTCAACATTCCCTCGACGATGGAAAACAGGTTTTTGATCCGGTGATCCATCTCTTTGAGGAGCAGATCCTGCTGTTCCTCATGATGTTTGCGCTCGGTGATGTCGATAAAGCTATTGATTGCCCCGGTTATTTCTCCGCGCTGGTTCTTCACTGGGCGGATATTCACAAGCGCGGCAATCCGCGTGCCGTCGTGCCGCTCGATGTGGACTTCTACGTCCTGCGCCTCCGGTATCCGGCCGCTCAATACTTCGGCCATGGGACACCGCTCATGGGGTAAATGGCTGCCGTCCGGATGGAACATTTTGAACGAGCCACAAAACCGCTCGTTGGTGTCCCCTAACGCCGGCTCGCGCCCCCACAGCTCGGCGGCGCGGCGGTTGAAATCCTCAATCACTCCCGAGGCATGGCAGGAATAGATGGCCACCGGACCCATTTCGAACAGGGCGCGATAGCGTTCTTCGCTTTCGTGGAGCGTCGCCTCCGTCAGCTTGCGCTCGATGACTTCGCGTTGCAGTTCGGCGTTCAACGCGTCTGTAACGCTGACGAGCTCTTGCTGGCGCAGCGAACTGAGGATCAGCGCCTCGTTCATCGCGACGGCATTTTTTAGGAACTGCGCGGCTTCAGCCATTTAGGTAATCGGCCCAACGAGGT
>JAYUBD010000120.1:0-2358 GCA_043740995.1 Caulobacteraceae bacterium
CGCCGAACGTGCAAGAGCCCGTCGTTCATGGAAGTTATGGTCACGCCGCCGGATCGGGTCGGCGCCGAACGTTCCGAGGTCATTGTTGTCGAGCTCGGGGCGGCGCTGGTGCGGATTTGCGCTAAGGCTCCGCCGCCGTTGGTCGCGGCGGTCCTGAACGCGCTTTCCCGATGATCCCAATCGGCGCGGGCGTCCGGGTTTGGATCGCCACTGGTCATTCCGACATGAGGTGGGGCATGAACGCCTTGAGCTTACAGGTCCAGGAGGCTCTCAAACGTGACGTCCACTCCGGCGACCTGTTCGTCTTCCGGGGGCGCAAAGGCAACCTTATAAAAATCCTCTGGCATGACGGGGTCGGTCTATCGTTGTTCGCCAAAAGATTAGATCAGGGCCGCTTCATCTGGCCCTCGACCGAGGGCGAGACGGTGGCGATCTCAATGGCGCAAATGGGCTACATGCTTGAGGGCATTGAATGGAGAAATCCCCAGCGAACTCAAAGGCCGACGGCTGTCGGGTAGATTAAACTTGGCGATTTCTTGCCTTTAAATGTAGATCAAGTAGCTGATTTAATGTACTTATTTATCTGTGGAAATCACTCCTGATCCCCTCGTCGACGACGCCGAAGCGCTGAGGGCGCAGCTGATCCTCGCCCGCGCACGAGCCGACGAAGCCGACGCCGCCCTGGCGGCGGCAATGGCGGACCGCTCCGATGACCAGGCCTTGATCCTGCATCTTCAGCTCATGATCGAGAAGCTCAAGCGAGCCCTCTATGGTCACCGATCTGAGAAGACCGTCGGCTTGCTCAACCAGATGGAGCTGCAGCTCGAGGAGCTCCAGGCTTCAGCCGCCCAGGACCGGATCGCCGCCGAGGCTGCAGCCAGAAAAGCCAAGGGCAAGACGACCACGGTCGCCGGCTTCGAACGCAAGCATCCCGTGCGCAAACCCTTCCCGGAGCACCTTCCCCGGGAGCGCCAGGTTCTGCCGGCGCCTACGGCGTGCACCTGCTGCGGAAGCGAGCGGCTGCGGAAGATCTCCGAGAGCTTCACCGAGACGCTGGAGGCGATCCGCCGCTCCTACAAGGTGATCCAATACGTCACCGAGAAGTTCTCCTGCCGCGACTGCGAGAAGATCAGTCAGGCGCCGGCGCCCTTCCACGTTATCCCGCGCGGCTGGGCCGGCCCCAGCCTCCTGGCCCTGATCGCCTATGAGAAGTTCGTTCAGCACAAGCCCCTGAACCGCTTGGCCGAGCAGTTTGCCTCCGAAGGCGTGCCGCTCAGCCTCTCCACCTTGGCCGATCAGCTCGGTGCGGTGTGCACCGTGATACAGCCGGTGTTCGAGTGTCTCGAAGCCCACGTCTTTGCCGCTGAGCGGCTCCACGGCGACGACACCCCGGTCAAGGTTCTGGCCAAAGGCCACACAACGACAGGCAGGCTCTGGGATTACATCCGCGATGACCGGCCCTTCGGTGGAACAGAGCCGCCGGCCGCCATCTTCTACTACTCGCCCGATCGCAGCGGCGAGCATCCCCAGTCTCACTTGGCTCAATACGCCGGCATACTCCAAGCCGACGCCTTCGCGGGCTACGAAAAACTCTACCAAGGTGATCGACGTCCGGCGCCCATCACCGAAGCTGCATGTTGGGCCCATTCGAGGCGCCGATTCTTCGAACTCGCCGACATCGAGGCGATGGCTCGTAAGAAAAAGAAGGGGAAGAACCCCAAATTTATCTCGCCGGTGTCGCTAGAAGCCGTCAAGCGCATCGACGCCCTCTTCGCCATCGAACGTGAGATCAACGGGCTCCCGCCCGACGAGCGAAAAGCCGTCCGTCAGGAACGCAGCGCTCCTTTGGTCGCCGATCTGAAAACCTTCCTGGTCGCCAAACGGGCCAATCTCCCAAAGGACAGCGATGCGGCTAAAGCCATCGACTACATGTTGAACCGGTGGGACGCGTTCGCCGGCTTCCTCGGCGATGGTCGGATATGCATGTCCAACAATGCGGCTGAGCGCGCAATCCGCGGTGTGGCCGTAGGCAGAAAAGCCTGGCTCTTCTTCGGATCCGATCGCGGCGGCCAGCGGGCGGCGATGATGTACAGCTTGTTCATGACCTGCCGACTCAACGGCGTCGAAGAATACGCCTGGCTCGCCGACGTCCTGGCCCGCATCGCCGAACACCCGGCGCGCCGGGTCAGCGAACTGCTTCCATGGAACTGGACGCCGCTTCCCGCCACCGCAGCCCAAGCCGCCTGAGATCCTCTCGAGACCAACCATCCCCACGCGTCCGCTGAATATCCGGCGTAGGATGCGCTCATCGGCGCGCCACGTCTTCGACCTTGGCTGCGCAGCTCGCCGTAGGCTTAC
>JAYUBD010000121.1:0-2357 GCA_043740995.1 Caulobacteraceae bacterium
CTCAATAGCGATTTCAGCTAGTTAGGCAAAGCCCGTGTGCAAACTGGCTGCGCCTGGACCGTCAACTACGCCTCCGGCGCTCCGACAGCTTCGCGAAGCATTTCCACGGGCAGCAAGAACGTCCGCTCACCCAGCGTCGGTGCGCGGATGAAGCCAAAGTGCTGATAGAACCCGGCTGCCTCGTCGTCGATCGCATGAACGAGGACTCCGCGAACGCCGGCGATCGCAGAGGCCGCAGCGCAACGACGCAGGGCGTCAGCCAGTAGCGCGACGCCAAGCCCCTGGCCTTGGAAGCCCGCGTCGATCGCAAGCCGGCCAATCAACAGGAGCGGGACCTCTTGCGGCGCGCCTTTGCGCAACTTCGCGCTCGGCAGGGCGGCTCGGTGGGCCGCGGCCGTGGAGATCGCATAGAAGCCGATGACGACATCGGCCGCCCGCGCAGTACAGATCACATAGGTGCGCGCCGAAAGGCCTTCGCTCAGATAGGCGCGCCCTCGAAGCCACTCATCGAGCGATGGATGACGACCGTTGCGGAACGCCTCGAGCTGATGCTGCGGTCCGAGCGGTACGGGCGGGAGAACCTTTGGCGCCAAGGCCTCAGGTTTCCCAGGGGGCCTTGCGGTTCATCAACTCGACCAACCGCGCATTCGGCTTCGTCGGCGCATTGAGCAGCGCCATGAAGGCGTCATAGGCCTTGGCGTCGAGGGCGAAGACCCGCTGATCTAGCAGCGCATCTTCAGCTTGCCGTCGCGCGCTATCGAGCATGAACTCCGAGAGCTTTTGACCGCGAAGCTCCGCGGCCCGGCTCAGGATCGCCTTGGTCTCAGCCGAGGCCCGAATCTGGATCACGTCGTCCTTGCGACGACTACGAGGCGCAGGAGAGGGCCGGCGGACGGCGGTGGGCATGACGAAACTCCGCGAGGCGTGATAGGGATTGTCACGACGTTGTCAATACAATCCAAAGCCACCGGCGCCTAGTTTCGAATGCACCTAGGCTTGGCGTTCTCGCCTCCCAGGTGACGACCGCGCCCTATTCTTGCCTGGCCAGAGCTGTGTTCCAGCGGAGCAGATCAGACGTCGTGGTCAGTAGCGCGCTTGGCGGAATCGACTTTTGGCCACGGCGCATAGGCAAACGCCCAAAGCCCGAACCAGCCGACGATCGGGACAACGCTCAGGATCGCCCACCAGGGACTGAGGCCGGCACGGGACAGGGCCTTGGCGGCCGGAATCACGGTTGCAAGCGCAGCCAGGAGGACGACCCAATGCCAGATTGATAGAGAGCCCACATTTCCTCCGATTGTTGGAAAATCCGTTTCGAGCGCCTGCGAGGCCGCCGCGTGACGCCGCACGAAGCAAACTACAGCTTGGAAAAACGAGGTAATTATATACGAGTTGACACCAGATCGGCCTAAGACTATGGTTCTCCTACTGAAGGAGCGCCGCCATGAAGTCCGAGTTTTCCAGCCTCTACACGCTCTTTGAAGCCATCCCGGACGAAGCTGCGGCCATCGCGCATTTCCGGGCGATCCGCTGGAAGAACGGCGCGTTCTGCCCCTACTGCGGTGGCGTTCGGATCTACGACCTGAAGAGCGGGGTGCGTCACAAGTGCGCTGACTGCCGGCTGTCCTTTTCGATCAAGGTCGGGACGGTTTTCGAGGATACCAAAATTCCGCTGCGGAAGTGGCTGGCGGCGATCTGGCTGATCACCACGCACAAGAAAGGCATCGCTTCGACCACGCTCTCGCGGGACATTGGCGTCACCCAGAAGACGGCATGGTTCATGCTGCACCGTCTGCGCCACGCGGCTCGCACGCGCTCATTCAACCGCCCGCTTGGCGGGGCGGTTGAGGTCGATGAGACGTTCATCGGCGGCAAGGCCGGTAATCGCCCTCTGAAGGAGCGCATGGCGCGCCGGGCCTCTGGCGCGCCACCGAAAGCCAAGACGATTGTCCTGGGCCTTCTGGAGCGTGGCGGCGAACTGCGCGCCGGGGTCGTGGACGGCACGAGCCAAGAGGATTTGGAGACGGTTGTCCGCGCTCACGTCGGCGAGGGCGCAAGCGTCTACACCGACGAGCATCGCGCCTATCGCGACCTGAAGAACGGCTACGACCATCAGACCGTCGCCCATAGCCTCGAAGAGTATGCTCGCGGCCCGGTCCACACCAATTCGATTGAAGGCTTCTGGAGCCTCCTGAAGCGCCGGATTTACGGCATCCACCACTGGGTTTCCCCGAAGCATCTTGACCAGTATGTGGCCGAAGGTACCCCTCCGGTGAGGGCCGCCTAGCTTTGGGGCGTCCGGCCGCCGATGCTGCACAGCTGACCACGTGGTTAGGAGCGGTGTTAGGGGCGCAGCA
>JAYUBD010000122.1:0-2352 GCA_043740995.1 Caulobacteraceae bacterium
AACAGGGCGACGCGGCGATCCGGGTGAAGCTGCTTGGCCCCTTCTATTGGACGGTGCACAAACCGATGCTGTGGTCGGCCCATGGGCCGGTGTTCAAGACCGACCACGGGGTATTCGCGATCCGCTATGCCGGGATGGGCGAGGCGCGCCAGGCGTTGCAATATTACCGCCTCGACAAGGCCGGCTCGCTGGCGGCGTGGCGCGCCGCCATGGCTCTGCAGGCCCTGCCCAGCATCAACTACATCTATGCCGATCAAACCGGCGCCATCGGCTATGTCTACAATGGCCAATTCCCGGATCGGAAGGCCGGCTTCGATTGGCGGGGCATCCTGCCCGGCGACCGCTCAGATCTGATCTGGACCCACTATCTGCCCTTTTCGCGAACGCCGCGGATCTGGAATCCGAAATCCGGTTTTGTGTTCAATTCGAACAACACCCCGTTCCAGGCGACGGGGGCGGAGGACGCGTTGCGGCCCGGCGATTTTCCGGCCAGCATGGGCATCCAGACCAACATGACCAACCGGGCCTGGCGCGCCCTGGAGACGTTCGGGGCGGACGCCCACATTACCGAAGCCGCCTTTCGCGCCTACAAGTTCGACATCGCCTATAGCGTCCGCTCGGATGAGATCCGGGCGGTCACCTTGGCTCTGGCCATTGATCCAAGGGGAGACGCCGACCTCGCGGCGGCGCAAAGCCTGCTGCATGGCTGGGACCGGCGGATGGACGTCAACAACCGCGCCAGCGCCCTCGCCCTGCTGGTCGCCTCGCCAATGATGGCCGCCTGGGCGGACCACAAGCCGACGCCGGACGCCCGCGAGACCCTGGCAGGCGCCATCCAAAAGCTCAAAGCCCATTTCGGTCGCATCGATCCGCGCTGGGGTCAGGTCAATCGCATCATCCGCGGCCATATCGATCTGCCGATCGGCGGCGGGCCGGACACCTATCGCGCGGTCTATGGCCAGACCCAGAAGGATGGCCGCCTGAAGGCGATGGCCGGAGATACCCTGATCATGTTCGTCACCTGGGACCGGAACGGCGCGCTGCACTCCGAAAGCATCCACCAGTTCGGCGCGGCGACCCTGGACGCCGCCTCGAAACACTATGCCGACCAGACGCCGCTGTTCGCGGCCATGCGGACCAAGCCGGTGCTGTTCACGGAAGCCGAGCTGGCCGGACACGTGGAGGCGGACTATGCGCCGGGGGGTGGTTGACGACACCATCGAAGCGGCGGATCGCCGGGTGACGGACCACCCGAACACCGGGCGACCGGGCCGAGTCGCCGGAATACGGGCGTTGGCGGTGACCGGCACGCCCCCCCTTCACCCCATCGGATACATGAGATCCTTCGACACCGCGTCGATCTTGGCCAGCACGTCCTTGTCGAGGGTGAGGTCCGCCGCCGCGAAGATGTCGGGCAGCTGATCAACGTGCGTGGCGCCGACAATGGTGGAGGCCACGAAGTCGTGCTGCTTGCTCCAGGCGGTGGCCATGGTCACCACCGACAGGCCGGCCTCGGCGGCGATGGCGGCGAAGCGTTCGGTGGAGGCCAGGCTCTTGTCGTTGACGAAGCGTTTGGCCATGGCGGCCTGGCGTCCGCCGATCTTCAGATAGTTGGAGAATCGCGCGCCGTCCGGCGTCGCGCCGCCATTGTATTTGCCCGACAACACCCCGCCGGCCAGGGGTGAATAGGGAATGCTGCTGACCTCCTCCTGGCGACAGACCTGGGCCAGCTCATCCTCGAAGCGACGATTGTTCAGGCTGTGATTGTTCTGGATGGTCTCGTAGCGCGCCAGGCCGTAACGCTCGGAAACCGCGATGCTTTTGGTCAGGCCCCAGGCAGTCTCGTTGCTGCAGCCAATGATCCGCACCTTGCCGGCGGTGATCAGGTCGTCGAGGGCGGCCAGCGCCTCGTCATACCGCCCGCCGTGATCCGGCCAATGGGTCTGATAGAGGTCGACATAGTCGGTATCCAGACGGGTCAGGCTGGCTTCGATGGCGCGCACGATATTGTGGCGATCCAGCGCGGTCATGCCCGCGCGTTGCGAGGACTTGATCCAGCCGTGGCTGGGGCCGGACACCTTGGTGGCGATGATCAGCGCGTCGCGCCGCTTGGTCTTCATCCAGCGCCCGACAATCTCCTCGGTGCGGCCCGCCCATTCCTCCTTGGGGGGCACCGGATAGTTTTCCGCCGTGTCGAAGAAGTTGATGCCGGCGTCGAGGGATTGATCCAGGATCCGATGCGCCATCGCCTCGTCGGCCCCCGAGCCGAAGGTCATGGTCCCCATACAGATCTTGGAAACCGAGATCCCGCTCTTGCCCAGACGTTTGTGCTGCATGACTTAACCTTGTTTT
>JAYUBD010000123.1:0-2348 GCA_043740995.1 Caulobacteraceae bacterium
ACAGCCTGAACCCTAAGCGGACTCCCGGGGTTGTTTCAGTTAGGCGCGGTACGCGGATCACCAGCTTGTCGCCGGCCGCCGTGGAGCCAAGCCGCGAGGCCGGGGCTGAGACATTCGTGAACCTTGGCCTCGTAGCGCGCCAAGTTGTCGTCGGTGAGGACTTCACGCCAACGGCCGTTAACACCCTTGTTGAAGAACCGCTTCGAGCCCTCCGAAAACATCGCCCTGGTCTGGGGCATCAATTCGTTGCCCGCTGCCCGCATGGTCTCGAAACTGGCCGCGCGCACGAGAGACGGCCAAAGGCCGTCATCGACCTCGATCCCGAGGAAAGCCGCGACCCGCCGCATCTCGGCTTCGAGGTCACCGGAAAGATCAGCGTAGTGCACGAGCAGGACATTCGGCCTCTTGCGCTCCGCCCAATATCCGGCCTCGATGTCGAGGAAGAACGGGCTGGGCGGGCCTTCAACGGCGCCCCTGACCGGCTTTGTTGCGATCCACTGACGAAAATATTCCGTCACGTCGGGCGGCGGGCGTTGGTAGGGCCTTCCGATGACCGGGTCTTCGCGCCCGATCACGTCGAACCGCGCCACCTGCTCCTCGCTGAAGCCCGTGAAGTGGTTGTGCATAGACAAGGCCGCGTCGCGCCCATCACGGGCGACGTGGATGTATTTGACCTCGTCGTAGAGCGGCAGGCCGTCGATTGGCAGATGGGTCTTCAGGAAGCGACGGTGCCGCTGAGCCTCGAGGAGGTCTCGAACCTCGTCGGCAGTGAAACGAAATCGAGCCTCGACCCAGGGGGAGACCGCAGGCAGCGGGCGAACCTCAGCGTCCCGAAACACCAGGGAGCTGACGATCTGCTGCATCCAGGTCGTGCCGCACTTCGGCGCCGTGGCGATGACGATGTCATCCGGGCGCGGCGCGTAGCCGCCCCAGTAGCGGCTGTCCAACGTCCAAGTCCGATATTCGCGCAGCGCGGGCCGAACCAGCATCGTCTCGCGTCTCCATTGAGCGCAGAATGACCGCTTTCGGGCTGGACACCAACGGGGAGTTTCGACCCCATCTGAGACGGACTCCACTCCGCTTGCGGGTACGGCTACGTTGCGCAATTCAAATTGGCGCGGGGAGAGACGGCAATGGCGAGGTGCACGATCGCTCTGGCGACTGTTATGGCGCTGGCTGCTCCGGCCGCCGCGCAGGAGGATCACCACAACCATCCTCCGCCCGAGCGCCTTGGGGCTGTCCATTTCGCCAATAGCTGCTCTCCAGCGGTAAGGGCAGGTTTTGATCGGGCCGTCGCCCTGCTGCATTCCTTCACCTATGACGTCGCCGACCAGGGCTTCGCCGACGTCGCTGCCCGCGACCCCACTTGCGCAATGGCCCACTGGGGCCGCGCGATGACCCACTATCATCAACTCTGGTCCCCACCCGAGGGGGCTGACTTGACCGCCGGCGCGGCGGAAGTCGGCAAGGCCGCTGCACTTGTGGCCGGAACTCCGCGCGAGCGAGCGCTTATTGCGGCGCTCGGCGTCTACTACGCCGACGCCGATCACAGCGCGCCTGTAGTGCGGGCTTTGCGCTATTCCGATGCCATGGCGGCCATCGCGCGGGACAATCGCGACGACGACGAGGTCCAGGTGTTCTACGCCTTGTCGCTTGTGGCCACAGCCTCGCCGGCCGACCGCGCGCACGGGAGGCAAAAGCGTGCAGCAGACATCCTGGAGCCGATCTGGAAGCGACAGCCTCAGCACCCCGGCGTGCCGCACTATCTTATCCATGCCTACGACAGCGCCGAACTGGCTCAACGTGGCCTGCCTGCGGCGCGGGCCTACTCGCGGATCGCACCCTCGGCGCCCCACGCCCTGCACATGCCCTCGCACATATTCACGCGGCTCGGCCTGTGGAACGACTCGATCACTTCGAACCTGGCCGCCCGCGCCGCCGCCCACGCTCAAGGCGACGTGGGTGAAGAGCTGCACTCCATGGACTACCTGACCTACGCCTACCTTCAGCTTGGCCGCGAGGCCGATGCCGCGGCGGTGGTGGCGAGCCTTCAACGCATGGGCACTCTCGCGGCCGGCGGCTTCAAGATTGGTTATGCCGGCAACGCCATGCCTGTGCGGCTGGCGGTGGAACGCAGGGACTGGACGGCGGCGGCGCAACTCACCCCTCTGCCCGGATCGGCGCCCCAGGTCGCGGCGATCGTTTGGTGGGCCCGGGCCCTTGGCCAGCTGCGGAGCGTGCCGCCCGGGTCCGCCGACGGCGACATCGGTCAGCTAAGAGCTTGCCGAGACGCCCTGCGCACCTCGGGTGATGCGTACTGGGCGGCCCAGGTGGACGCCTGGCTGAAG
>JAYUBD010000124.1:0-2346 GCA_043740995.1 Caulobacteraceae bacterium
GTATAGTTGATTTTCTGAAGGCTGGATGCATTTGCCGTGCTCGACCTTGCTCGCTTCGTTGACGCCGGATTTTGTCTCGGTCGCCGAGAGCGACACCCCGGCGATCACCGGGCGGGTGTGGCCCGAAGAGGAGGCGCAGATCGTCTCGGCCGCTCCGGGGCGACAGGCGGAGTTTCGGGCAGGACGCGTGCTGGCCAGGCGGGCGATGGCCCGCCTGGGGACGACGGCGGCGCCGATCCCGCGCGGCCGAGACCGCGCGCCAATCTGGCCGACGGGACTGACGGGCTCAATTTCTCATTGCCGAAGGCATCTCGCCGCGGTCGTGGCGCGAACGACGAATGTGGCCGCCATTGGCGTCGATATCGAGGAGATCACCCGATTTCGGCCCGATCTGGAGCGTGGATTCCTATCAGCGCGGGAAGCCGTCGCCGCGATGAACGGCCATCCTCGCGAACAAGCGCGAGCCAATGCCGCCGCGATGTTCTGCGTCAAAGAGGCATTCTATAAATGCCAGAGCCCGCTGACCAGCGCCTGGCTCGGATTCCACGATGTTGAGGTTACCCTTTTGGAGACCCTCGGCGCCTGCGAGATTCGGCTTCTGGTCCCGACACCCCCCGGTCTGTCATCCGCGGTATTCGCCGGACGCTACGGCTTCAACGACGGCCTGGCCGCGGCGGTGGTTTGGCTACCCGGACCGGACCGACTCTGACCCGCACACGGCTCATGGGGTTGCAATAGAGTTCGCCCAAAGCACGGCCTTCTCGATCGATGGACAGGTGACGCTCTTGCCGACTTGCGGCATGGTCGCCCGACCATCTGCCAATCATGCGCGAGGGTGTGGCGTGCCTCAAGAATTCGATACCGCCGTCGCCGCATCGACCGGAGGCTTTCTGCGACGCGGGCACGGCCCCACGGCGCCGCCCGGAACCCCCTGCGGCAACTGCGGCGCGATACTGCAGGGACCCTGGTGCCACGACTGCGGTCAGCTCGGCAAAGACTTTCATCGCTCGACCTGGCATCTGTGCGCCGAGGCCGTCGAAGGTTTGTTCCACCTGGACGGGCGCTTGTGGCGGACGCTTCCCGATTTGATGTTTCGGCCGGGCCGGCTGACCAAGGCCTATCTTGAAGGGCATCGCTCGCCGCAAATTCCGCCTTTGCGGCTATTCCTCGTGGTGTTGCTCGCCATCTTCTTGATCGGCGGCTTGACAGCCGGACCGGGCCTGGGGCGGGTGCACAGCACGACGACGACTGAGACCAACGGCAGGCTGGTATCGACCGGCTCGACGACCGTGGGGCTGTCTCATCTCTCCCCGACCCAACGGGCCAAGCTTGGCCAGGCGATCGATTCCGCCAATGTCGAGCTTGGGGGAACCCGACCAAACGTGGCGGCCACCGCTTGGTTGCGCGACCGCTTGAAGAGAACCATTGATGATCCCCAGCGGTTCTATCTGATCCTGGAGCAATGGTCGGAGCGGTTCGCCTTCCTGATGCTGCCGGTCGCGGCGCTGCTGCTCAGCTTGGCCTTTGTCTTCCAGCGACAATTCTACCTGTTCGACCACACGATCTTTTCGCTGCATTCCCTTTCGGCGAACGGCTTGCTGATCTGCGCCGTGCTCACCCTGTCGAGCGTTTTCGATGAGTGGGCCTATCTCCTGCTGCTGGCCGTCCCGATCCATCTTTTCGTCCATATGCGTGGGGTCTATCGGCGAAGCGTGCTGGGCACATTGACGCGCATGACCGTCTTGTCCCTGGGGTCGCTGGCGGC
Source organism: Caulobacteraceae bacterium (assembly GCA_043740995.1). Classification (GTDB taxonomy): domain Bacteria; phylum Pseudomonadota; class Alphaproteobacteria; order Caulobacterales; family Caulobacteraceae; genus Acaudatibacter. The sequence goes on from JAYUBD010000124.1 coordinate 1,766, forward strand.
CGCCCTTCTGCTGGTGTTCGCCCTTGTGGCCGTGGGCCTCAACGGCATGAGCGAGTAGTGAGACGTCGCGGCGGGACGATCAGACGAACGGTCTTTCTGGACCCCACGGCATTCGACCACATCAGTTGAGTGGGCGCGGTCGCCCCGTTGCGCTTCCCTTCTGTTATGTCCTATTCCAACACCCGTGCTGGCTTGCCGCAAGCAGCGACCCGCTATTGCAATGAAGACCTAAAACCCGAACATGTCGGTAGGCAACGATCAATATCCGCCGACCAGAAACCTGCACGGCATATTGATCGATCACCCTACCGATCCGTGCCCAGTCCAATGCCGCGGTCCAGGATTCCAAGACCCTGAAAATTCAAAGCCGGGATGCTATCGATGTTCCTGTGCGCGCGTCGGAGCGATGAAGTTATGATCAATATCCATGGCGACTCGATTTCGGGCAACTGCCTGAAGGTGCGCTGGACCCTTGACCACCTGGGCATCGACTATCGCTGGATCGAGACTGACGTGCTCAGGGGTGCGACCCGAACACCCGCTTTCCTGGCGATGAATCCGGCCGGCCAGGTCCCGGTTGT
>JAYUBD010000125.1:0-2346 GCA_043740995.1 Caulobacteraceae bacterium
CGCAAGGCCGGTGAACAGGGGGGCCGGATTGGCGGCCTCGAGATTGTTCCAACCCATGTGCGGGATTTTCAACCGTTCGTCGTCAGGCTTCAGGCCTCGGACCTCGCCGCTGATCCAGTTCAGACCTTCGGTGGCCCCGAATTCCAGACCCCGGGTCGCGAGAAGCTGCATGCCGACGCAGACCCCCAGAAACGGTTGACCCCGCACCCGCACCGCATGGGTGAGCGCCTCGACCACCCCCGGTCGGGCGTCGAGGGCCGCCTTGCAGGCCGCGAAGGCGCCGACGCCCGGCAGCACGACATGGTCGGCGCCGGCAATCCGGTCAGGATCGTCGGTGGTCAGGATCGAGAGGCCCTCGCCGAAGGTTTCCGCCGCCCGTTGCAAGGCTTTTTCGGCCGAGCGCAGATTGCCCGAACCATAGTCGATCAGAGCCACGCTCCGCATGCTGGTGGCCCTCCGACCTAGAGAATTCCCTTGGTGGAGGGGACCCGCCCCGCGGTTTTCGGATCGAGCTCGACGGCGGCCCGCATCGCCCGGGCGAGCGCCTTGAAGCCACTCTCGGCGATATGGTGCGAATTCTCGCCATACAGGGTTTCGAGATGGATACAGGCCCCCGCATGCATGGCGAAAGCGTGGTGGAACTCCTTGAACAGCTCGGTGTCCATCTCGCCGACACTCGGCCGCGCGAAACTCACCCGCCACACCAGATAGGGGCGGTTGGACAGGTCCACGGCGCAGCGGGTCAGGGTCTCGTCCATCGGCACATAGGCGTGGCCGAACCGGCGCACGCCCCGGAAGCCGTCCAGGGCGGCGTGGAAAGCCTGCCCCAGCACAATGCCGGTGTCCTCGACCGTGTGATGCATGTCGATATGCAGATCGCCGGTCGTCTCAACCTCAATATCAAAGCCACCGTGCCGCGCGAAGCTGTCCAGCATGTGGTCGAAGAAGCCGATCCCGGTGGCGACCCTCGCCTGGCCGGTCCCGTCCAGATCAAGCTGGACGCGAATCTGCGTCTCCTTGGTGTCGCGCCTGATATCGGCTGTTCTGGGCATGATTGGTCGATTGCTCGAGAGGGGCCTAAACGCCCAGGGACGCGGCCAGTTTCGCCAGGGAGACTCCCGGGCGCGGTCCATAATGCGAGATTACTTCCGACGCCGCCAGGGATGCCAGCCGACCACAGACCTCGATGGGCCGGCCAGTCGCCAGGCCATGCAGAAATCCGGCGGCGTACTGGTCACCCGCCCCGGTGGTGTCCACGACCTTGGCCACCGGTTCGGCGGCGATGACCGCGTCTCCGGCATCGCTCAGGATCAACGAACCCTTGGACCCCCGGGTCAAAGCGGCGATCCGCACACGGTGGCGCATGGCCTCCGCGGCGGCGGAAAAATCATCGGTCTGAAACAGCGCGCAGACCTCTGTCTCATTGGCGAACACGATATCGACCTGGGTGTCGATAAAGCCCAGCAGGGCCTCACGGTGGCGCTCGACAACGAACGCGTCCGACAGGCTGAGGGCGATTGAACCACCGGACGCCCGCGCCAGGCCCGCCGCCTTGGCGAAGGCGCGCCGCGCCTCGGGCGGGTCGAACAGGTAGCCTTCCAGGTAAAGGACGGCGGACGCCTCGATAATGGCGGGCGACACATCGTCGGCGGTCAGCTCAACGCAGGCGCCCAGAAAGGTGCACATGGTCCGCTCGCCATCCGGCGTGACGTTCACCAGGCAGCGCGCCGTCGCCGGGCCGCCGGTCAGAGGCGCGGTGTCGAAATGCGCGCCGATGGCGCGCATGTCATGGGCGAAGATTTCGCCCAGCGTGTCGGCGGCCACTTTGCCGATATAGGCCGCCCGACCGCCGAAGCTCGCCACGCCCGCCACGGTGTTGCCCGCCGATCCGCCGGAGGTTTCCAGGCCGGCCGCCATTTCACCGTACAGCCGATCAGCCGTCGCCTGATCCACCAGCGTCATGCCGCCCTTGGCGAGCTCAAGGCGCGCCAGGAACGCGTCGTCGGCCGGCGCGATGACATCGACGATGGCGTTGCCTATGGCGGCGACGTCGTAAAGCGTGGGCATTGAAACTCCGAAAGCATTGAGGCGGGGCGGGGGTACACCACGAAGGCGGCGATGGCGAGCCTTGGACTCAGCCTGGGGCTCGGACGCCGGTGATCAAATCGCGCGACGGGCAGAGATCGGCGACGAGGCAGGCGGCGCATTTCGGTTTTCGCGCCACGCAGACATAGCGCCCGTGCAAGATCAGCCAGTGGTGAGCCCGGGTCCGACGCTCGGCGGGGACAAGGCGCATCAACTCGGCCTCGACCTGATCGGGGGTCTTGCCGCGCGCCAGCTTGAGGC
>JAYUBD010000126.1:0-2345 GCA_043740995.1 Caulobacteraceae bacterium
ATGGCGGCGGGCGGCTGATGTACGTCTCCGCCGCCACCATGCTCGGCGTCGAGGCCGAGGCCGGCGAGCACGCCTATACCGAGATCGTCGATGCGCTACGGGCGAACGGCGCGGCGCCCCAGGCCGACACCGAGGAGCTTTGGCGGCGGATCGCCTTCTCAATCCTGATCAACAACGTCGATGACCATCTGCGAAACCACGGTTTCCTGCATGTCGATCGTGGCCAGTGGCGGCTTGCCCCTGCCTTTGACGTCAACCCATTCCCTGAACGCGCCAGGGAGCTGAAGACCTGGGTGTCGGAGGAGGCCGGGCCAGAGGCGACGGTCGAAGCTCTGATGTCGGTGCTTGCCTATTTCCGGATAGCGCCTGCGCGGGCGCGCGAGATCCTCGCAATGGTGGAGCGGGCGGTATCGCAGTGGCGCGCCGTGGGACGCGGCCTCGGCATGACCACATCCGAGCTTGACCAGTTCGCCGAGGCGTTCGAGCACGACCAGCGCGCGGCGGCGCGTAGCGCGAGCCGATGATGGCGCTTGGCGCCGAGAGCCGAGCCCCATCCCTGGATCGTCCGAAATCTGTAGGCGCTTTTCGGACAAGGCTCTGATGAGCCAAGCCGCCTCGTAGTTCTCTTCAGATGAGGAACACTATAGTTTATATATGGCTTTCTTCGTGTTTTCCGTATCAACTATGCGCCCATGCCTCGCCAGCTTTCCGCGCCGTTCTTCAGCAACACGCCGGTTTTTGTCCGGGCGGAGTACGCACGGGCGGTAGGCCGAGGGGTCGGCGACAAAGTCGTCACCAGCATGCTGAGCCAGCATCTCAAGGCCGGCAATATCCGACGCATCGCGCGCGGCGTGTTCGCCTCGGTGCCAAAGCACGCCGATCCGGCGACCTGGTCCGTTGATCACGCCTTGGCTGCCTCGCGGCTGCGACCGGGCGGCGTCATCGGCTATCACTCCGCCCTGCAGCTGCACGGCTACGCCTATTCGGAAGGTTTCAACGTCCAGGTGATTGCCGCTGGCCAACCCGGCCTCCTAGAGACAGCGGACTTCACGTGTCGCTTCGTGAAGTCCCCGGCGCCGCTCGCCGACCAAGACGTCACCGCCGTTGACCGTCTCGGCCAAACCCTCCGCGTCACCACTCCAGAATGCACGGTCGCCGACCTGTTCGATCGGCCAGACCTGGCCGGCGGCCCCGAGGAATTGATCAATTCGCTCGATCTTATCGGTCGTCTCGACGCGCGCCTGGTGCTTGGTCGGCTGGGCGCCCTGGGTAATGCTGCAGCGGCCGGCGCCGCCGGCTGGTGGCTGGAAGCCAACCGGGAGCGCCTTGGCATGACCGACGAGATCCTGATCGACCTTCACGCCCTCGCACCCCGACAGAACCGCTACGCGCTGGGCGCCGGTCCCGGCGCCGGCAGGTTAGCGGCCGGGTGGGGGGTGATCCTGCCCGAGGTCTTTTTGAGCCCAACCTTCGAAGGACAGCCACGGACGACACCGCCCCCAAAATAGCCTGCGGTGCATTCCGCTCGGCTCTACATATGGCCCACAGGCTATTTCGCTGCCGGGGCCGTAGTCTGCATCGGCCGCTCAAGCACGGTCAGGGTTGCGCCAGTGATCGGCTGATCTGCTCGGCCAGCCAGCTTGGGAGGAGGGGGGCTGCCTCAACCAATACCTCGCGGTCGGCCGGCGACAGCCTGGCGTTCAGAAAAGGGAGGAGCCGCGCCGACTCCGAAGGCCCAAGCCATGCCAACGCACGGATAATTTCGCCCGTCAGTCGGCCCGCCTGGACAAATTGCCAAAGCGGGGCGTGGTATAAGGTCAGCGACGAACCACGCAGCCAGAGCACCCGGCCTGGCCCTGAGGTCAGATAGACAGCGCGAACCGGGACCTGGGTGGTAAGGCCAAGTCTGTTGGCGGACACCGCCCCGTGGGTCGCGATGCTTTCGCCCCATAGTTCCGCCAGGCTGGCGACGACGGATTCCATCGTCGGGGGTCGAGGGCCAAATACGGTCGGAATGGGTCTCACATAGAGGCCGCGCCAGACGCGCAATAGATCGCCGCGCCGCGCGAGGTGCGCCAGCGCCTTGTTGACGGTTCCACGCTCGCCGAAATGCAGCAATCTCACCGCTGTCAGCAGGGCGCCTTCCGGATGGCGCTGGCTGTGTTCCAGTATTTGGTCGGCCAATCTTCGCACGGGCACGGTCAGCTTTTGGACGGCGCGTTCAAGGGATCAGACGGCAGGCTGCGGCGCGTTGTCGACTTCAACGTGAAGCCAAAGTCGGTCAGGCGCTTGGGCCGGCCACGGCGTGGGTGCGCGGCGGCCCAAAGCCGAGCCAGGCCGAGTTT
>JAYUBD010000127.1:0-2336 GCA_043740995.1 Caulobacteraceae bacterium
GAGGCACGACTGTCGCGCGGCGACTACCCCTCGGTGCATGGCCTGCTCGCCGATCTAGGCGCGGCGGCGGTGCATTTTCGGGACGCAACGGGTTTTCGCAACATCAATACAAGCGCCGACCTGGCGCTGGCGGAGTCCGAAATAGAATAAATCTTTCCTCCCTCCCCAGCATGGCGAGGGACACGACGATGCGAAGCATCAGCGAGGATGGGGAAGTCTGAAAACCCTGCCTACCCCCATGCTGGAGGAGGGCGGTAGATCTAAAACACCACGACGGATCGAATACTCTCTCCGGCGTGCATCAGGTCGAATCCCTTGTTGATATCCTCCAGCGGCAGAATATGCGTGATCAGGGGATCGATCTCGATCTTGCCCTCCATGTACCAATCAACGATCTTCGGAACATCGGTGCGGCCGCGCGCGCCGCCGAAGGCGGTGCCTTTCCATACCCGACCGGTGACCAGCTGGAAGGGCCGGGTGGCGATTTCCTGGCCGGCCCCGGCCACGCCGATGATGACGCTCTCGCCCCAGCCGCGATGGCAGCATTCCAGGGCCTGGCGCATGGTGTGGACATTGCCGATGCATTCGAACGAAAAGTCTGCCCCGCCGCCGGTCAGCTCGATGATCGCCGGCACCACCATGTCGCGACCGACCTCGTCCGGATTGATGAAGTGGGTCATGCCGAACCGGCGCGCCATCTCGACGCGGGCCGGATTGAGATCGATGCCGATGATCTTGTCGGCCCCGGCCATGCGCGCGCCCTGCAGAACATTGAGGCCGATGCCGCCCAGACCGAACACCACGACATTGGCCCCCGGCCATACCTTGGCCGTCCAGATCGCCGCGCCGACGCCGGTGGTGACGCCGCACCCAATATAGCAGATCTTGTCGAAGGGCGCGTCGTCGCGGACCTTGGCCAAGGCGATTTCCGGCATCACCGTGTGGTTGGCGAAGGTCGAGCAGCCCATATAGTGGTGGATGATCTGACCATTGATCGAGAAACGGCTGGTGCCGTCCGGCATCATGCCCTGGCCCTGCGTACCGCGGATCGAGGTGCACAGGTTGGTCCGCCGCGACAGGCACGACTTACACTGCCGACATTCGGGCGTGTAGAGCGGGATGACGTGGTCGCCAGGCTTTAGCGTGGTCACCCCGGTCCCGACCTCCAGCACAACACCGGCGCCTTCGTGACCGAGGATGGCGGGAAACAATCCCTCGGGATCGCCGCCCGAGCGGGTGAACTCATCAGTGTGGCAAATGCCCGTCGCCTTGATTTCGACCAGCACCTCGCCGGCGCGCGGCCCCTCGAGATCGACGGTTTCGATGGTCAGGGGTGCGCCCGCCTTCCAGGCGACAGCGGCTCTCGTCTTCATCGTGCAGGCTCCCGGAAATTGAACGCCTCGATTAAAGCGGTGGGCGACCGGAGGCAATCGGGCGGTGCTTTGGCATGGCCGCCAAGGGAAATTCCACGCTAAAGCCCTAAGTCCGCGCTAAAGCCCTAAGCATGATCCACGCGCTCGAAACCCTCGCGGTCGGCATGCCCATCGTCTGGGGCGGCGACAAGCTGTCCCTGGTCGGCGAGGACCTGGCCAGCGCCTTCGTTCCCGGCGACCGCCTGCTGGTGTCGCAGGACAATGGCGCGCTGTTGCGCATCCCGCGTCTGGCGCATGAAACCGCCGGGCGCGCCGTCGGACAGGCGCTGGCGGCCTTTGCCGCCATGGGATCGGTGAGCGACGCCCGGATCACCGGCTTTTTTGACGCCTTCGCGGACCGGCTCGCCGACGACGCCGTGTGGGCCGCCATCGCCGAGGCCAATCGGCGAGATCTCGCCGCCGCCGCCGCGCGCGGCCGCTCGACGACGCGGCTTGCGGCGACCCCGGCCATGCGCCGCGAGATGATCGCCGGCCTGCGCACCTGGCGCGACGCGCCCGGCGGTCGCGGGCGCGTGATCGAGCGCACGGAGCATGACGGCTGGACGGTGGAGCAGGTGGCCGCGCCATTGGGCGTCGTGGGCTTTGTGTTCGAGGGGCGGCCCAATGTATTCGCCGACGCCGCCGGGGTGATTCGGGGCGGCAACACCGTGGTGTTTCGGATCGGCTCCGATGCCCTGGGCACGGCGCGCGCCATCGCGCAAACCGCGCTCGACCCCGCTCTGCTGGCCGCCGGTCTGCCGGTCGGGGCCGCCTGTCTGCTGGACAGCGTTGAACACGCGGCGGGCTGGGCGCTGTTCGCCGACAGCCGCCTGTCTCTGGCCGTGGCCCGCGGGTCCGGGCGGGCGGTGGCTGAGCTGGGCGCCATCGCCCGGCAAAGCGGCACGCCGGTCAGTCTGCACGGCA
>JAYUBD010000128.1:0-2326 GCA_043740995.1 Caulobacteraceae bacterium
CCGGCAAGGTGATCCATGGCTCGGAGCGCCTGCGCGTGCTCTCGCCGGGCGATGCCTATTCCGGCGAGGCGAGCTTCACCATGGCCTGCGGCGGCGCGAGCAGCGGCCCCTATCATCCGGTCAGGTTGCCGAGCGACTGATGCGGGGCGTGAAACCGTAGGCTAACAGCTTGTCGCCGCCTCAAATTCAACGATCGGAGATCGCCGCCTCGACATCCCGCAGGCGGTCCTTGCCGAAATACATCTCGTCGCCGACGAAAAAGGTCGGGCTGCCGAATACGCCGCGTTCGACCGCCGCATTGGTATTGGCGACCAACTGGTCTTTCACCGCCTGATCCTGGATCAGGGCGAGCAGCGCCTCGGTGGGGAGGCCGGCGCCGGACAGGGTTTCGGCGATCACGGCGGCATCGTCCATCTTGCGGCCCTGTTCCCACATGGCGGTGAACACCGCCTCGACATAGGGCGCGAACACGCCCAGCCGGCCGGCGGCCACCGCGCCGCGCATGATGGCCAGGGTGTTGACCGGGAAATGCGGATTGGCCGCATAGCGGCTCAGGCCGTGGCGGGCGACGAAGCGGCGGGTCTCCAGGGCCTCATAGGCGAGCTTGCCCTTGACGCCACCGAACGCCTCCATCGGCGAGCGGTTACCGGTGGCCTTGAACAGGCCGCCCAGCAGGACGGGCAGATAGTCGAAGGCGGCCCCGGTGCGCGCCTCGATGTCGGGGATCACCCTGTGCGCCAGATAGGCGTTGGGGCTGCCGAAATCGAACAGGAATTGAGGGGTCGGGGGGGACATTACCAGCGCTCCGCGAAGGGTCGAAGATCAAGCTCGAAGGTCCAGCCGTCCCGGGTCTGTTGATGCAGGGCCCAGTAGGCCTGGGCGATCGAGGCCGGCTCCATCAGGGTGTCCGGGGCGAGGGCCGCCAGGGCGTCCGGACCCCGCGCGGCGGCGATCCGTCCACGCACGAATTCGGTATCGACGCCGGCGTCGATCACCAGATGGGCGACATGGATGTTGTTTGGACCCAGTTCCCGCGCCATGGTCTGGGCCACCGACCGCAGGCCCGCCTTGGCGCTGGCGAAGGCGGCATAGCCGACGCCGCCGCGCATCGAGGCGGTGGCGCCGGTGAAGAAGATCGATCCGCCGCCCCGGGCCAGCATATGCCGCGCCGCCTCGCGGCCGGTGAGGAAACCGCCCTGGCAGGCCATCTCCCACACCTTGCGGAACACCCGGTCAGTGGTCTCCAGAACCGGGAAATTCACATTGGCCCCGACATTGAAGATGCAGACCTCCAGGGGCTGATCGGCGTCGGACTCGGCCAGAAACGCGGCGACCTGGTCCTCGATGCGGGCATCGACGCCGCGCGCCTCGAATCGCCCGCCCGCCGCTTCGATGCGGGCCTTGAGGGGGCCCAGCTGTTCGCTCCGGCGCCGCGCGCCGAACACCCGGTAGCCTTCGCGGGCGAACCGCTCGGCGATGGCGCCGCCGATGAAATCACCGGCCCCCATGACCACCACCGAAGCGTCGCGGCGGGTGATCATCCGGCGTCAGGCCGCCGGGCCGGCGGCGTGGCCGTTGCGAATGAGTTCATGGTGGCGGATGACCTCTTTGACGAGAAAACCCAGAAATTTCTCGGCGAATTCCGGGGCGAGATCGGCGCTGATCGCCAGGGACCGCAGGCGGGCGATCTGTTGCGCCTCGCGCACCGGGTCGGCGGGCGGCAATTGCAGGCGGGCCTTCAGCTCGCCGACCTTGCGCGTGCATTTGAAACGCTCGGCCAACAGGTGCAGCACCGCCGCATCGATATTGTCGATCGAGTGGCGCAGCTCGCTAAGCTCAGGCGGGGCGAGGTCGGCGGTGGGGTGTTGGTCGGCCATGGCGGTTTCTGGTGGCGGCGAACGCACCGGAGGTCAAGGGGCGGGCCGGCGCGGGGTGGCCGCAAGGCGACCTAACGCCAGTGATGATGACCCCGGTGGACCCAATGGTGGTGGTGGCGCCAATGCCCCCAATGATGGTGGTGACGATAGGGATGCGCGTTGGCGACGCCGCCAACCAGCATGGCGAGGGCCACGACCGCGGCCAGAATGGGTTTCATGAGACTGTCCTCCCGGGCGCGGGATGCGCCCAAAGCACGGGTTGGCATCAGGCGGCCATCAACCTTTCAGGAGTGTCAACGGCGGGTGGGCGAACCGAACTTTCGTCGCGCGGGCTTCCAGCCGGCGGGTACCGGCGGGGCGAGCTATTGGTCTTGATTCCCAACCAAATTTATTGCAAAATGCGATTTCCGGTCGCCAATGCCGGGCCGATCGGCCTGAATGTTTCAACG
>JAYUBD010000129.1:0-2325 GCA_043740995.1 Caulobacteraceae bacterium
TCGGTGGCGAAGGCGGGCCTAGTCAAGCCGTGACTGATTTAGAGCGCCGCTTCGCATCCGGTGATGAAGTCGCGGACCCTGGGATAGATCTCATCGACAAAGCGGCGACCGTTGAACACGCCGTAATGGCCGACGCCCGCCTGGACATAGAGCTCGCGGCACGCCTCGGGAAGATTGACGCAAAGACCATGCGCCGCCTGGGTCTGGCCGACTCCGGAAATATCGTCGCGCTCGCCCTCGACGGTCATCAGGCCAACATCGGTAATGGCCGCCAGATCGACCTTGCGACCGCGATGGACAAGTTCACCCTTGGGCAGACGATGGCTCTGAAAGACGATATCCACCGTCTCCAGATAGAACTCCTCGGTCAGGTCGAGCACCGAAAGGTATTCGTCATAGAATTGCCGGTGTCTGTCAGCGGAATCGCCGTCGCCCGTCACCAGATTGTCAAAATAGCGCCGGTGCGCCTGTCGGTGCATATCAGAATTCATCGACATGAAGCTGTAGAGTTGGACGAAGCCGGGATAGACCCGGCGGAACGTGCCGGAATAGGGCCAGGGCACCGTGTAGATCATGTTAGACTTGAACCAGGCAAACGGTCGCGCCTCGGCCAGCTTGTTGGTCACGGTCGGCGAAAAGCGCGCATCGATGGGCGAGCCCATCAGGGTTACGCTGGCCGGACGCAGGGCGTCCTTGTCATCTGCCATCAAGGCGGTGGCGGCGAGCACGGCCGGGCCCGGCTGGCAGACCGCGACGACATGAGCCCGGCGACCGATATGGCGCAGAATGTCGGCCACGGTGTCGATATAGTCGTGGAAACCGAAGCGGCCCTCCAGCAGCGGCACGTCCCGGGCATTGGTCCAGTCGGTGATATAGACGTCGTAGTCGCTCAGGAACCCCTCGACCGTCCCGCGCAGGAGGGTGGCGAAATGCCCGGACAACGGCGCCACGATCAACAGCGGCGGCGGCGCCGCTTTCACGCCGACCGCCGCGAGATCCCCGGCGTCGCGTTTGAAGTGTCGGAGAGTCACCCAGGGCGAATGCCGGGTCGTCTCGCAGGTCACCCGGACGGCGGCCCCGTTGATCGTCACCTGATCGATGCCCCAGGCCGGCTTGAAATACCGCCGGGTCATATTGGCGACGACATCGGAGGACGCGTAGAGGGTCCGCCCGATATGAGATTCCACCGCCGGGTTCATCGGCGAGTTCCAAAATCCTCGCGAAGCCTCCGCCAAAACCCTTAGGGGCGCCGCAGTGCGGTAGGCCGTCTCGTGGAGTGAATAGAGCATTTCACCTCGATCTTGTGCAATGCGGAACTATGCTGGCCGCCGCCGCGCAAGTCCAGCGCCGATCCTTAGCCGACCTTCAGCGCCGCGCTGATTTGCCGCGCGACCCCGCCAGGAGGCGCCGTCATGTCGAGCGGCCGGCTGAAACGCCCTTCAGGATCCATCAGGTAGACGACGGAGGTGTGATCCATACTGTAGGTTGGACCGTCGGGAACCTTGCGAAAATAGACCCGATAGGCCTTGGCGGCGGCGGCGACCCGCGCCGGACTGCCGGTCAATCCGAGCACGCCCTTGGGGAAGGCCGGGCTGGCCAGATACAGCTTCAGTTGGGCGGGCGTATCGCGCTCCGGATCGACGGTGATGAACACCACGCGGGGTCGGTCCTCTGCGTTCCTGATCGCCAAGACCGCCTGGCCCAAGGCTGTGAGCGTGGTCGGGCAGACATCGGGGCATGAGGTGTAGCCGAAAAACACCACGCTCCAATGGCCGCGCAACAGGCGCTCATCGACTGTTCGGCCATCTTGATCGATCAAGGAAAAGCGGCCGCCGACCCCGGATGCCGGGCTGGCGGCGAACGGCGTCGATGCCCGCCGGGCGATCAGCCCCGCCCCCAGCGCGAGCAAGGCCGCTAGCCCTACAACCAGCAAGCGTGACCGTTTCACCTGAGCTCCAATCCCTGAACCTTGGTCAATCCCGGAACTTTGGGCAATCGAGGCTCGCCTCCCGGGCGAATTCGCGCCATCAGGTCCGAAATGAAACCGACCGCAACCTATGCGTCGTCCGGCCCGAGGCCCGGCGCGGATACCCCCGCCGCCGCACGCGCGCAAGGGGCCGCCGCCGCGCCCGGCTTCCGTTGGCTGCACGCGCGCTCGATTCTGGCGCTGCGCCTGGTCTCCCTCGCCGGACAGGTGTTGATGGTGGGCGTGGTGAGCGTCACCCTGAAGTTCCCCATTCCCTTCGCGGCCTGTTTCCTTCTGATCGGACTGGGGATCGCCGTTACGCTGGGCTCGGGTCTCAACCTCGGGGTAGCGCGCCAGAC
>JAYUBD010000130.1:0-2325 GCA_043740995.1 Caulobacteraceae bacterium
CCCGCCGCCGCCCCGCCGGAGCATGCCCAGACCACCCACTATTCGGTGGCCGATCGCTGGGGCAATGCGGTTTCGGTGACCTACACCATCAATGACGACTTCGGCGCCAAGGTCGTGGCGGGCGACACCGGTTTCCTGCTCAATGATGAGATGGACGACTTCACGTCCAAGCCGGGCGTGCCCAACGGATTTGGCCTGGTGCAGGGCAGGGCCAACGCCATCGCTCCCGGCAAACGCCCGTTGAGCTCGATGAGCCCGACCATCATCCTGAAAGACGGCAAGCCGGTGCTGGTGGTGGGATCGCCGGGCGGCGCGCGGATCATCACCACTGTGCTGGAGGTGATTGTCGGCGTCATCGACCACCATATGCTTCTGCAAGCGGCCGTGGACGCGCCGAGATTCCATCACCAGTGGCTGCCCGACACCCTGGCCGCCGAGCCCGAGGCGCTGACGGCGCACACCACCGCCGCCCTTGAGGCGCTGGGCCACCACCTTGTGCCCCTGGAGCCGTGGGGCGCGGGAAATTCAGTGGCGGCTATCGGCATCGCGCCGCACGATCCGGCGGCGGCGCTGGCGCTCGGCTTTCCGCACCCTGATCGGCTGTATGGCGCCAATGACGCCCGCACCCCGGCAGGCTCCGCCGCCGCGCCCTAGGCGACGGACACCCCGACCCGGCGCAGGCAAAACGCCCCACGCCTCCCTCTCCACGCTCTTGTGGGGGATGTGGGCGCCCGTCCTCTTGCGGGCGCTCGGAGGGGGTCCCTGGCCGGGCCAATGCCCGTCCCCTATCGGCCCCCGTAGGCCCTATCGCCCCGTAGGCCCTATCGCCCCGTAGGAATGTCCTTGAACGCCACATCCTTATCCAGCCGCACGTCCTGCGGCAGGCCCAGCACCCGTTCGGCAATGATGTTGCGCAGGATTTCGTCGGTGCCGCCGGCGATGCGCAGGCCGGGCGCGCTCATCAAAGCGTTCTGGAAGGCGGCGGCCAGGGGGGCCATGGCCGGGTCGCTGATGATGCCGAACTGGTCCTCCAGATCCATGGCGGCATTGGCCATGTCCTGCATCAAGGTCGCTGACACGACCTTGCCGATTGAGCTTTCCGGCCCGGGGGTCTGACCGCGCGACAGCGCGGTCATGGTGCGGAAGGTGGTGTATTTCAGGCCCTCGGCCTGGACGAACCAGTCGGCGATCTTTTCGCGCAGAGCGCTGTCCTTCACGCCCAGACCGGTCAGGGTCGAGATGTCACTGGCCAGTTTCAGCACCCGACCATGGCCGGAGCCGCTGCCGCCGCCGCCGACCGACAGCCGCTCGTTCATCAAGGTGACCAGGGCCACCCGCCAACCTTCGCCCACCTCGCCTACCCGCTGCGAATCCTTCAGCCGCAGGTCGGTGAAATAGACTTCGTTGAAGTTGGAGGCGCCCGACATCTGGTGGATCGGACGCACCTCGACGGCGGGATCCTTCATATTGATCCAGAACATGGTCAGGCCCTTGTGCTTGGGCACGTCCGGATCGGTGCGGGCCAGCAGCAGGCCGAAATCCGAATAGTGGGCGCCGCTGGTCCACACCTTTTGACCGTTGACCACCCAGTCATCGCCGGTGCGCACGGCGCGGGTGCGGGCGGCGGCGGCGTCGGAGCCTCCGGAGGGTTCGCTGAACAGCTGGCACCAGATCTCCTCGCCCAGAACGGCGGGGCGCACGAAGCGCGCCTTGTCGGCGTCATTGCCCGCCTTCATCACGGTGGGGACGCACATGCCAAGGCCGATGGCGAACGGGTTGCCGGGGGTGGCCACCTTGGCCTCCTCCTGGCCGAAGATCACCGATTGCCAGGACGCCCCGCCGCCGCCGCCCCATTCCTTGGGCCAGGTGATGCAGGCATAGCCCGCCTCGGCCTTGCGGCGCTGCCAGGCGCGGGCCGCCACCATGCCGGCGGCGTCCTCGTCATCGACCGAGGCGGCCGGCCCCTTGGGGGCATTGTCGCCCAGCCAGGCGCGAACCTGAACGCGATAGGCGGCTTCTTCCGAAGTGTCGTTGAAATCCATGATCGGGGGTCCTTGATCCCTTAGGCCGCGTTGCGGCGTTCGAGCCGGCTGACCAGACGTTCTTTCCACGCCTTGGAGCCGCCGGCCACCAGGCCCAGTTGCTGGGCGCGGCGATAGAACAGGTGGCAGTCCACCGCCCAGGTAAAGCCCATGCCGCCATGCGTCTGAATGTTTTCCTTGGCGGCGAACCAAAAGGCCTCGCTCGCCGCCACCCGGGCGGCGGCGGCGGCCACCGGCAATTCGGCGGCCCCGGCGTCCAGGGCCCAGGCCCCGAAATAGGCGT
>JAYUBD010000131.1:0-2321 GCA_043740995.1 Caulobacteraceae bacterium
CGGGTGGGGCGAGGCTCACAATACCTGACGGCCGGAAGCGGTTTATCATAACCACGCTTGAAATCTTCCAAGCTGAATCGCGCGCCGGTCTATTGGGGCGGATTGTACTTTTCCAAAAAAGCGACTGTCGCCTGAAGCATTTGCAGGCGCGTCTGGCCTCGGGTTAACCAATGATCCTCACCGGCCAAAGTGACAAATTCGACAGGCTTGCCGGCCTTACGCAGGGCGTCGGTCATCATCTGGCTCTGCGCGTAGGGCACGACGGTGTCGTCCTTGCCGTGGATCAGCAGGACGGGGATGGTCACCTTGTCGGCGTGCAGGGCGGGCGAAATCTCGCGCAGGGTGTCCTCCGCGCCCATGTAGCGTACCCAATAACGTTCAGAGGCGACGCCTCGATCGCCTTCCAGCGCCTTCTCCCGACTTACGAGTTTCCGCAAGTCGGCCACGCCGGCCACCGAAACGGCGCAGCGATAGACGCCAGTGTCGAGGGCCGCGCCCGCCAAGGCCGCGTAGCCGCCGTAGCTGCCCCCCACAATGCACACGCGCGCTGGATCAATGGTCCCCTGGCCGGCCAAGTAGCGCACGCCGTCGGAAAGGCGGTCTGCATCTTGCGGCCCCACTGGCCAAAGCCCTGTGACTGGAACGCCCAACCAAAGCCGTCCGACCCACGATAGTTGACCTGCAGAACCGCATAACCGCGTGAGGCGAGCGCCTGGGCCCACCAGTCGAAACCGGGTCGGTCGCGTACCGCCGGGCCGCCGTGGGGCAGGACAATCAACGGAAGACCCTTGGCGACCCTGCCGTGCGGGACCGTCAGATAGCCGGTGAGGCGAAGACCGTCCTTGGCCGTGAAGGAAACCGGCGTAACCGGCGCGATGTCGGCGGCCTTCAGGCCGAGATATTCATCCCCAATCCAGCTGCCTTTCTTGTTGTCGAGATCCACCAGGGCGTAGGCGGGCCCCTCGGTCGGGGAGTCGATGCGCAGCACCCATTTTTTGTGGTCGTCGGACATCGAAACGAAATCGACCCGCGCGTCCGGATAAGCCGCCGTCAGCCCCTTCCAGATCGCCTGATCGAGTGGGTCAAAGAAAATGTGACGTGGGTCATCGCCGACCAGTTGTGTTTCGCCGAGGAGCTTGTAGGTGGCGGGGTCCCAGATCAGGCTATCGGGATCGGTGACCGGAAGAGGGTCGCTCCAGGTCGCGCCGTCCGCGGACAGCTCGCGCAGGACAAGTTGGTCCGCCTCATGAAAGCCGACAAGGATGGAGGCTCCGTCGCGCCCCAATCCCAAAAGTTCCGGCCTTTCGATCGACGCCTGTTTGCGTTCGACCTCCTGCCAATGACCGCGCCAAACCTTCAGATCCCAGCGGCTCGTCGGCGCGTTGTATTCGGACTCGGCGAGCTCCACGCCGCGCGCGTCCACGATGAAGGCCCGCGTGTTCGTTTGTCCGATCGACTGAATGGAGGCGTCGTCTCGATCGAGATCAACCTTGAAGAGCGAAAGATGACCCTCATTGCCGACAAAATGCACGCCTTCGACCAACGCCAAAGCCCGACCGTCCACGATCCGGACGGTCGGGTAGCCGTAGATGACGTTGAGGTTGAAGTCCGTTTGCGAGGTGGAGAAACTCAGGAGGGCTCGCTGAATCCGGGTCGCGACGTTGTAGTCGGTCGCCAGGAAGTGCTCTTCTCGCCCGCCGGTGGTGTCGGTGATGAAGGCAGTCTGAGAGGCTGTCACGATGACGTGGTGTGGGCCGCCCCACCGAACGTCGCGGACCTTTTGTTCTCCAGCGTTGATGACGCCGATCATCTCGCTCGATTCGACGTTCTGGATCACGATCTTGCGCTGATCGCCGTTGGTGACCACAAGCGCGAGGTTCTGGCCGTCGGGCGAAATGGTCACCGACTCGATTGCGGGAAGACGCCCGTAGACCTCCAGCGGGGCGGCGGCGCACGGAAGGCCAAGCGCCAAGCCGGCCACTAGCGTCAGCCAAGCCGAAGCCCGCATGCACCCCTCCCCGATGTGTCGTAGTGCCCGCCTACCGCGGCGCGAGAATCATGATCATCTGCCGGCCTTCCATACGCGGTTCGTATTCGACCTTGGCCAGTTCGTCGAAATCGGTACGCACTTTTTGCAGGAGCTTCATGCCCAGTTCCGGGTGACGCATTTCGCCGCCGCGGAAGCGCAGGGTGACCTTCACCTTGTCGCCCTCCTCGAAGAACCGGTGCATGGCGCGCGTCTTCACTTCGTAATCGTGCACGTCGATATTGGGACGAAGCTTGATTTCCTTGACCTCGACGAGCTTCTGCCGCTTGCGCGC
>JAYUBD010000132.1:0-2321 GCA_043740995.1 Caulobacteraceae bacterium
CGGGTCGAAGGCGTCCGGCCAATACGTCGGCGAGAGACACCGCCGCGAGGTAGTTGTGCAGTTGCCGGCCCGTCTCCGCCCACAAATCGTGGGTGAGGCAGCGCGCTCCGTCCCGCATGCAACCAACGCCGGAGCCGGCGCAGCGCGTGGCGCGCAAGGGCTCATCGACCGCCGTCACCACGTCCGCCACGGAAAGGTCGGCGGCGGGCCTCGCCAACCGATAACCGCCGCCGGGGCCGCGCACCGATTGCACCAGACCTTGTTGGCGAAGACGGACGAACAACTGTTCAAGATAGGCCTGGGAAATTTGCTGGCGTTCGGCGATCGCGGCCAGGGGAACCGGGCGCGCGTCCTCCCTGCCGGCCAGTTCGGTCATGGCCATCACCGCGTATCGACCTCTGGTGCTCAATTGCATGGGCGGTTACGTCGCAATTTTCTCGCTATTATCGGCGGCTATTTGCTAAGCCGCCGCCTCGAGGACACACAGCGACCCCGGGGGGCACGATTTGGCGTTCCATCGATCCAAACTTCTTTTAGGAAAACCAACCCTGGCAGTCAAGTATTAGCCGCCGGATTTCACACTCTCAGATTTCACACTCAAGGTGATCATGCCCGATATCGTACTGCCCGGCAGCGCCGGCCGCGTCGAAGCGCGTTACTCGCCCCGCAAGGACGACACCGCGCCCATCGCGCTGATCCTTCACCCACACCCTCGCGCGGGAGGCCATATGAACCATCCCGTGGCCGTGCAGCTGTTTCACCTGTTCATGAAACGCGGCTTCACGGTCCTGCGCTTCAACTCCCGCGGCGTCGGGCGCAGCCAGGGCGAATTCGACTCCGGGATCGGCGAGCTTGCCGACGCCGCCACGGCGCTGGATTGGCTGCAGTCCACCCATCCCGCCGCCTCCCAATGCTGGGTGGCCGGTTTCGATTTCGGCGCCTGGGTCGGCATGCAATTGCTTATGCGCCGCCCGGAAACCGACGGCTTCATCTCGGTCTCGCCGCCGACCAACATGTATGATTTCAGCTTCCTGGCCCCCTGCCCGTCGTCCGGGCTGTTCCTGCACGGCTCGGCGGATACGGTGGTTCCTTTCGCCGACGTGGAAAAGGTGGTGAACAAGCTGCGCACGCAGAAGGGCATCGTCATCGACTATGAATTGGTCGAGGGCGGCGGACACTTCTGGACGGAAAATCTGGTCGAGGTCGAAACCCGGGTGGGCGCCTATCTGGATAAGCGAATCGCGGCGGAGCCGATCTAGAGTCCCGCCAGGCGGGATCAACTCAACCGCCAGCCGCGCTCGCCGCGAGGCCTTAACCGGCCGGTAGCGCCAACCGCCCGCCGGTCATCGGCCGCGGGGCGCCGGTTGTCGTGGGAAACGAGATCGGCAATCCCCTGACGACGCGGGCGGCGAGATAGGCGAACGCCTCCGCTTCGATGGAATCGCCGCGCCACCCGATGTCTTCGGCGGTCGCCACCGGTATCGCCGTGCGCCGCCGAATCTCGGCCAGCAAACTTGGATTGTGGCGCCCTCCCCCGCATATGATCACTTGTCGCGGCGCGGTCGCACAGGAGTCGAGGCCCAGGACGACCGCCGCCGCCGCGAAGGCGGTCAGGGTCGCGGCGCCGTCCCGAAGATCGAGGTGTTCCACCGGCTCCATGGAAAAATCATGACGATCCAATGATCTGGGACCTGAAGTTGAGAAGTGACGATGGGCCAGATAGCCGTTCAATACCGGGTGATCGATACGGCCGGCCGCCGCCAAGGCCCCGCCCTGATCGCAGCGGTCGCCGGTCCGACTCTGCACCCACAGATCGATCATCCCATTGGCGGGACCCGTGTCGAAGGCGGCAAGCCCGTCCTCGCCGAGCATGGTGATATTGCCCACTCCGCCCAGATTGAGCACAGCGAGCGGTCGCTCCAACCCGGACCAATTCGCCAGAGCCTGATGATAGATCGGGGCCAGGGGCGCCCCCTGCCCTCCGGCGGCGACATCGGCGGTGCGAAAATCATGCGCCACCGGCAGGCCCAGGCCCGCCGCCAATCGCACGGCATCGCCGAGCTGCACGGTACGCCCGCGCGCGCGGGTCGCGGTGGGTGGTTGGTGCAGCACGGTCTGTCCGTGAAACCCCACCAGATCGATATCCGCCGATGAAAGGGCGTGTTCGCGCATGAAATCCCGCGCGGCCGCCAGATGGACCTCGGCGATCACTTCGGCCGCATGCGCGAATACCACCGGGCGCGGCGCGTCCCAGGTCCAGGCCAGGGCGGCATCGGTGGCGGCCTGGAGCAGGGCGCGGGTTTCCGGCGCCAGTTTGCGCT
>JAYUBD010000133.1:0-2303 GCA_043740995.1 Caulobacteraceae bacterium
GCGACCAGGGGCGGCTCTATATCGTGGTCAATGCCGGCACAAAGGATGCCGACTTCGCGGCGTTGACGGCCGGCGCGGGCGCGCTTGGCCGGCTTGAACGCGCCGATGCCGGCGGGCTGATCGCCGTGCAGGGTCCGGCCGCCGCCGAGGTGATGCACGCCATCGCGCCGGGCGCGACCGACCTTGGCTTCATGACCTTTGCCACCCTGCGCTTCGAGGACCAGCCCATTGTGGTGGCGCGCAGCGGCTATACCGGCGAGGACGGCTTCGAAATTCTCGTCCCCGCCGACCTGGCGCCCCGGCTGTGGGCGCGCCTGCTGGCCGATCCGCGGGTCGCGCCTGTCGGGCTGGGCGCCCGGGACTCGCTGCGGCTGGAAGCCGGTCTGCCGCTCTATGGTCATGACGTCGACCCAACCGTGTCGCCCATCGAAGCCAGTCTCGCCTTCGCCGTCTCGAAGCGGCGTCTGAAGGCCGGCGATTTTCCAGGCGCCGCCCGCGTGGCGCGGGAACTGGCGGACGGCGCGGCGCGGCTGCGCATTGGCCTGCGCGTATTGGACGGCGCCCCGGCGCGGGAGGGCGCGCCGATCACCGATGCGGCGGGAATCGAGGTCGGCCGGGTGACCAGCGGCGGATTTGCCCCGAGCCTCGGCGCCCCGATCGCCATGGGCTTCGCGCCCCCGTCCCTGGCCACGCCGGGGACCCGCCTGAATGTCGTCGTGCGCGGCCGGCCGCGGCCCGCCGAAGTCGCCGCCATGCCGTTTGTTCCCCATCGCTATTTCCGCAAACCCGTTCTTTAAGTTCAGAGGATTTTCGCCATGCGCTTCACCAAGGACCACGAATGGGTGGATCTGATCGGCGACACCGCGACCATCGGCATTACCGCCTATGCCGCCGGGCAATTGGGGGATGTGGTGTTCGTGGAACTGCCCGCCGCCGGTCGCGCCGTGCGGGCCGGCGACGCCCTGGCCGTGGTCGAGAGCGTCAAGGCGGCCTCGGATGTCTATGCGCCGATCTCCGGCGAGGTGGCCGCCGCCAATGAAGAGCTGTCCGGCAATCCCCAGACCGTGAATGAAGAGCCCGAAAGCGCCGGCTGGTTCGTGAAGATCAAGGTCTCGCACCCCGCCGAGGTCGAGGCGCTGATGGATCGCCACGCCTATGACGCCTTCCTGGCGACGCTCTAGACATGCGCTACCTGCCCCTTTCCCCCGCCGACCGCGTCGGCATGTTGGCGACCATCGGCGCCGCGTCGATCGATGCACTGTTCGCCGACGTGCCCCCCGCCGCGCGTCTGGCCGGGCCGGTCGACCTGCCCGCCCATGCCGGAGAGCTCGAAGTCGAACGGGCATTGAACGCCCTGGCGGCCCGCAACCGGGCGGCGGGCGCGGGGCCATTTTTCTGCGGGGCGGGGGCCTATCGCCACCATGTGCCGGCCTCGGTCGATCACCTGATCCAGAGGTCGGAATTCCTGACCAGCTACACGCCCTATCAGCCGGAAATCGCCCAGGGCACCTTGCAGGTATTGTTTGAGTTCCAGACTCAGGTGGCGGCCTTGACCGGCCTGCCGGTGGCCAATGCCTCGATGTATGACGGCTCGACCGCCTGCGCCGAGGCGGTGATGATGGCGGCGCGGGCGACCCGGCGGCGCAAGGCGGTGCTGTCGGGCGGCCTGCACCCGCACTATGCCGAGAGCACCCATACCCTCGCCCATTCCGCCGGCGTCGTGGTCCAACGCCTGGCCGCCGCCATCGACGCCGAGGCGGCGGTGATCGCGGCGATTGATCGCGATACCGCCTGCGTCGTCGTGCAATCTCCCAACGTGTTCGGCGTCGTCACCGATGTTTCGGCGATCGCCGAGGCGGCCCACGCGGCGGGCGCGCTGCTGGTGGTGGTCACCACCGAAGCGGTGAGTTTCGGCCTGTTGAAATCGCCAGGCGAGATGGGCGCGGACATCGCGGTGGCCGAGGGCCAGTCGATCGGCAACGGGCTCAATTTCGGCGGCCCCTATGTGGGCCTGTTCGCCTGTCGCGAAGCCCTGACCCGCCAGATGCCGGGCCGACTGTGCGGCGAGACGGTGGACGCCGAGGGCCGGCGCGGCTTTGTGCTGACCCTTTCCACCCGCGAGCAACATATCCGTCGCGACAAGGCCACCTCCAATATCTGCACCAATTCGGGCCTGTGCGCCCTGGCCTTCTCGATCCACATGTCGCTGCTGGGCGGGGTCGGCCTGCACACCCTCGCCACGCTCAACCACGCCCGCGCCCGACGCCTGCGATCGGCCCTCGCGGCGGTGCGCGGGGTGGAAA
>JAYUBD010000134.1:0-7691 GCA_043740995.1 Caulobacteraceae bacterium
AGCGATCGCGTGAGCATCCAGGCGCTATGCACGTCGAGCTGATTACCGATCAGATTGCGCAAAGAGCGGATCTTCTTCATCAGCACCGCCGACCCCGCCGCCGAGCCGGCGATCAGATCGCTGTGGCCGCCGATATATTTGGTCAGGGAATAGACCACCAGATCGGCGCCGTGCGCCAGAGGCGCCTGATAGAGCGGACCCAACAGGGTATTATCAACGATGATATGAGGGCGCGTCCCCTGCTGCGCCTCGATCTCGCGCGCGACCTCGGCCATCAGGTCCAGATCGACGACCGCATTGGTGGGGTTGGCAGGCGTCTCGACATAGATCACCGCGACCGGCCCGAGCGCCATGGCCGCCTCGGCCGCCGTTCGCACGGCGACCGGATCGACGCCGTCGATGAAGCTGGCGCTGCGCACGCCCAGACGGGCGAGGAGGCCGCCCACCAAGGTTTCAGTGCCGCCATACAGCGGTCGACTATGCAGAACGACCTGGCCGGGATCGGTCACGGCCAGCAGGGCGGTGAAGATGGCTGCCATGCCGCTGGAAAACACCGAACAGGCATCCGCCCCCTCCAGCACCGCCAGCCGCTCCTCGACGATCTGCAGATTGGGGTTGTTGAAGCGCGTATAGATCAGGCCGGCGTCGGCGCCTTCGGGCGAGGCCTGACGGCCGCTCATATAGTCGAACAGAAGCTTGCCCTCTTCGCAATTGTCATAGGCGAAGGTGGAGGTGAGAAAGATCGGCGTCTTGACCGCGCCTTCTGAGAGGGTCGGATCAAAGCCGAAACCCAGCATCAGGGTCTCCGGCTCGAGCTGGTGAGCCCCCAGGCGCGATTTGCGGAAATCGTGTTTGGCCATGGCGCGAGGATCCTCCGATTGCACGCGACCAGAGCCTAGCAGACTATGGCCGACTTGGCCCAATGCGTTGGAGGCGCCGCGTGGAACTGCCGTCGAACCTGCTCATCGTCGTAGGCATGAACCGCGAAGCGCGGATAGCCTGCGCGCGGGGCCGAGTGGCCATTGGGGTGGCGGGCATCGCGGCGGCGATGGCGACGCGGCCGACCGGACTGATCAGTTTCGGACTCTGCGGAGCGTTGGACCCCGCGCTGCGGGTCGGCGATCTGCTGGTCGCCGACGGCGTGGTCAGCGGTGACCGCCGGTGGTCGGCCGACCCGCTCTGGGCGGCGACGCTGCGGGCGGCGCTGCCGGATGCCCGGCGAGGCGACATGGCGGCGGGAAACCGGATCGTGGGCTCGGCGGCGGCCAAGACCGCGCTTCGGCGATCCTACGGCGCTGTGGGCGCCGATATGGAATCGCATGCGGTGGCACGAGAAGCTGAGGCCGCCGGTCTTCCCTTCGCGGTGCTGCGGGCCGTGTCCGACAGCGCGCGGCGTGTTCTGCCGCTGTCCGCTCAGGCGGGGTTCAAGGTGGATGGCGACCCGGACGTGGCGGCGGTGATCGCCGCGCTCATTGCCCGCCCGTGGGAGCTGCCGGCCCTGATGCGCACGGCGCTGGAGGCGGCAACCGGGTTCAAAGCGCTGGCCCGCGCGGCGGCCAGCCTTTCATCCCTCCCTGGCCGTTGAGAAACGCCAGCCCTATTCGGCGGGCTGGCGTTGAACCTTTCGAGCACGCGGATTGGCGGTCTTGATGTCGGCCAACATCTTATCAACGTGGCTGGAGAAAACGTATTCCGACTTGCGCTCGTGGTCGCGCGAGATGTCTGTCGCCATCGGACCCTCGGTCCGAACGCCGCGCAGAGAGACCGCGAGCGCCTTCAAGGGGTGCTTCATAATGTCGGTGACGGCGCTGGCCTCGAAGCCGGAATGCACCATGCAGTCGGCGCATTTCTCGTAATTGCCGACGCCGTAATTGTCCCAGGCGGTGTCGTCCATCAGTTCGCGGAAGGTCTTGGCGTATCCTTCGCCCAGCAGGTAACAGGGCTTTTGCCAGCCGAACACGGTGCGGGTGGGATTGCCCCAGGGCGTGCAGTGATAGGCTTGGTTGCCTGCCAGAAAATCGAGGAACATGGTCGACTGGGTGAAGCTCCACGCCTTGCCGCCCTTGCCGCGCGCGAAGATGTCACGGAACAGTTGCTTGGTCTTGGTGCGGTTCAGGAAATGCTCCTGGTCGGGCGCCCGCTCGTAGGCATAGCCCGGCGAGATGGTGACGCCGTTGACGCCCACCGTCTTCATCTCGTCGAGGAAATCGGCGACGCGACCGGCGTCGGCGCCCTGAAACAGGGTGCAGTTGATGGAGACCTGAAAGCCCTTGGACTTCGCCAGCCGAATGGCCGCGACGGCGGTTTCGAACACCCCGTCCAGGCACACCGATTTGTCATGCATGGCCTTGTCGCCATCCAGGTGGATCGACCAGGTGAACATCGGGTCCGGCTTGTACTGATCGATCTTTTTGGTCAGCAGCAGGGCATTGGTGCACAGGATGACGAACTTCTTTTTCGCCAGATAGCCGCGCACGATCTTCGGCATATCCCGATGCAGTAAGGGTTCGCCCCCGGCGATCGACACCACCGGCGTGCCGCACTCATCGATCGCTGACATGCACTGATCATAACTCAGCCGCTGGTTGAGGATTTCATCCGGATAGTCGATCTTGCCGCAGCCGGCGCAGGCCAGATTGCATCGGAACAGGGGTTCCAGCATCAGCACCAACGGATAGCGCTTCACGCCGCCGAAATGTTGCTTCGCGATATAGGTGCCGATCCGCGCCACCGCGGTCATGGGTATCGCCACTTAGACTTCCTTTTAAGATCTCAAGACGGCCAATGGCCTTGTCAGGTACGCAACTCGGCGGGCAAACGAAATTCGATATCTTCCTTCACCCCGTCCATCGGCTCGACCACCACCGGCCCAAGTCGCTTCAAGGCTTCGATGACCTCCTGGATCAGTTCCTCGGGCGCGGAGGCGCCGGCCGTCAGGCCCACCGCGGTCTTGCCCTCGACCCAGGCTGGATCCAGCGCCGCAGCGTCGGCGATCAGATAGGAGGGAATGCCCTCCTCAAGGCCGATCTCGCACAGGCGGTTGGAATTTGAACTGTTTTTCGCCCCCACCACCAGGATGACCTCGGCCATTTTGCACATGTCGCGCACCGCCGACTGGCGATGCTGGGTGGCGTAGCAGATGTCGGAGGTGTCCGGTCCGACGATGTTTTTGAACCGGCGCTTCAGGCTCGCGATCACCGCCTTGGTGTCATCAACGCTGAGGGTCGTTTGGGTGACATAGGCGAGCGGCATCTCGATGGGCAAATCAAGCGCCGCCACATCGGCTTCGGTGGAGACCAGGTGCACTGGCGCGTCGATCTGGCCGATGGTGCCCTCAACCTCAGGGTGACCGGCATGGCCGATCAGGATCATGGTACGGCCCTGGCGCACATAGCGTTTGGCTTGGGCGTGCACCTTGGAAACCAAAGGACAGGTGGCGTCCAGCACCGGCAGACGCCGGGCCGCCGCGGCCTTGATCACCGATTGGGCGACGCCGTGGGCGCTGAACACGGTGTGCGCGCCGTCCGGGACCTCGGTCAGTTCCTCGACGAAGATCGCGCCCTTGTTCTTCAGACTGTCCACCACATGCCGGTTGTGGACAATCTCGTGGCGCACATAGATCGGCGCCTGGTACTTCTCCAGCGCCCGCTCGACAATGTCGATGGCGCGCACCACGCCGGCGCAAAAACCGCGCGGCTGGGCCAGAATCACCCGCATCACGCTGGTCCGAGCCTCTCCAACCGGCCGCTCGCTCACTTCAATTCTGTCCATGTATCCGCCTTCTCGAAGCGCCCTACATAGCAGGTCGGCGAATAAATATAAGGTTCCGCCGGCCTACCCATCCAACACCGCCTCGGCGGCAAGCAGGGCCGCGCGGCTGGCGTCGGCGCGGTTCTGGGCGGCGAGGGCGTCGCAGAGAGCCGTTAGGCAGAGGCGGACGTGCCAGGGGGACGCCGAGGCGCCCATCAGGCCGATTCGCCAGATTTTCCCCTTGAGCGGACCAAGTCCCGCACCGATCTCCAGATTGTAGGCGCCGAGCATGCGGGTCCGCACCGCCGCCTCGTCCACCCCATCCGGAATCCGCACCGCATTAAGTTGCGGCAGACGGTGCGCCTTGTCGACCAGCAGGCTCAGGCCGGCGGCTTCCAGACCCGCGGCCAAGGCCATGTGCATCTTTGCATGGCGGGCCTGGGCGGCGGCGAGGCCCTCCTCCTCCAGCACGACCAGCGCCTCATGCAGGCCGTAGAGCGCATTGATCGGCGCTGTGTGGTGATAGGTGCGACCGCCCTCGCCGCCCCAATAGCTCATGATCAGGCCCATATCGAGCAGCCAGTTGCGCGGTTTCTCGGTGCGGCGGGAGACCGCCTCCCGGGCCGCCGGCCCCATGGCGAAGGGCGAGAGGCCGGGAGGCGCGGACAGGCATTTCTGCGTGCCTGAATAGATGACGTCGGCGCCCCAGCCGGCCGCGTCCACCTCAATGCCTCCGACCGAGGTTACGCAGTCGACGATACTGAAGGCGCCCTGCGCCTGGGCCAGTGCGCAGAGCGGACCGGGCGCGCTCATGGCCCCGGTGGAGGTCTCGGCGTGGACGAAGGCGAGGACGCGGGCGCCCGAACCCTTCATGGCTGTTTCTACGCGCTCAGGCTCCACCGGCGTTCCCCAGTCGTGATCGACGCGGATCACCTGGGCGCCGGCCCGGCCGGCCATGTCGACCATTCGCTCGCCGAACTGGCCGTTAACAGCCACGACGGCGGTGTCGCCCGGTGAAAGCAGATTCATCAGCGCCGCCTCCATGCCTCCGGTGCCCGGCGTGGGCAGCGGCAGGCAGGCGTGGTCCGGCGCCTTCAGCACACGGCTGAGCGCGCCTTTGATTTCTTCCATCAGCGCCTGGAAGGCTGGATCGAGGTGGCCGATGGTGGGTCGCGAAAGCGCCGCCAGAACGCGTGGACTGACATCCGAGGGTCCCGGACCCATCAGGGTCCGCCGGGGCGGCTCAAAACTTCGCAACACTGCTCTCCATTATCTGTCGGGCCATCATCAGTCGGGATAGGGGGCCGCGCATAGCAGGTCGCCAGCGCGGTGTCAGCCGACCTTGCCGCCGTCGGCGGGCATCGGATAAGGACCGCCATGCCCGACGCGCTTGAGATCCGCCGCCTGAGCGGCGCCGACGCGGCCGCCTATCGCACGGTGCGCCTTGAGGCCCTGCGCGGCCATCCGGACGCCTTTCGCTCTTCGTTTGAAGACGATGAGCCGCTACCGCTCGATTATTGGGTGGCGCATCTGGACGGCCAGTTCGTGCTGGGCGGCGGCCGGGTGGGCCAGGCGCTCGGCGCCATGGCCGGATTGGCTATCGATGCCCGCTCCAAGACCCGGCACCGGGGCTATCTGGTCAGCGTATTCGTCACCCCCGATCTGCGGGGAACGGGGCTGGCGGCGGGGTTGGTGGCCGGCGTTATCGCGGAGGCTCGTCGCGATCTCGAGGAACTGTTGTTGGTGGTTTCCGCCCACAACGCTGCGGCTATAACCCTCTATCGCCGCCTGGGGTTCGAGGACCGCTGGACCGAAACTAGGTCGCTGAAATTCAGCGAGACCTATGCGGACGAAATGACCATGAGCCTTCGGTTCTAGAAGCGTGCCTACGGACGTCCCGCGCGGGCCACATCCACCGAGGCGATCAGAACCTTGCCCCGAGGCGCCGCGGCCGCTTCGTGGGCATCCGCGGTTGGGGCCGTCAACATGAACAGGGTTCGACCATCGTCGCCGCCCAGCATGCAGGCATAGCAAGGCATGCCGGTGTCGACCACTTCCAGAACCTCGCCGCCCTCGGCGATCAGGACGCATTCCGGTGCGATGGGATTGGCGATCCAGATGGCTCCGTTGGCGTCCAGCGCTATGCCGTCCGGAACGCGGGGTCGCGTTGAAGCCCACAGTCGGCGGTTCGACAATGTCCCATCAGGGGCGATGTCGAACGCCGTCAGGCAGCCGCCAAGGGTCTCGCCGACGATCAGGGTCTTGCCGTCCGGGGTGATGACCGAGCCGTTGGGAAAATGCATATCACCCGCGGCCGACGTCACCTCGCCGGCCGGCGAAACACAGGCCAGCTGGGCGGTTGGATGGTCGGCCAACACGCTCTCGATGCCACGCGCCGTCATCTGGGCGTCGAGATCGAAGCCGAAATTGCCGACATAGGCCCGGCCGGCGGCATCGACGACCATGTCGTTGCAGTGGAAACCGGCCAGTCTGCTCAGATCGGCATGCACGGTGATCGCGCCGTCGGTGGTGCGGCGCAAGACCAGGCGCTTGGTCATCGAGACGATCAGCAGGGATCCGTCCGGCATCCAACCGAGACCCGATGGCCGATCATCAATCACGAACTCCGTTCGCAGGTCGCCGGCCAGCGACACCGATTTCACGGCGAACGCGAAAAAATCGCTGAACCAAAGCCGACCGGCATGCCAACGCGGTCCTTCTCCGAAAAAGACGCCCTCGGTCAGGACGCGAGTCTCGCGGACCATGTTGTTCATCCTTTACCTGTCGTCAGCCTTGCGCTGGTACAGCCCACTAGCCTAGGCCTCTCCGTGCCAAAAAGCGCTTTCGTCGTGATCGCTGGGCGCGTCAAGCCAATGAGGAGATGACCATGAAATATTTCAACTCGATCGGACCCAATCCACGCGTCGTCAACATGTTCGTCGCCGAGAAGGGCGTGGAACTGCCACATGTGAAGATCGATCTGCTGGCCGGCGAGAACCGCCAACCGGACTATCTGGCCAAGAACCCGCACGGCACCACCCCTGCGCTGGAGCTCGACGAGGGCATCGTCCTCGCCGAAATCACCGCCATCTGCGAATATCTGGAAGAGTTGCACCCTAACCCGCCGCTGATTGGTTCGACGCCCATGCAGCGCGCCGAAACCCGGATGTGGGTCCGCCGCATCGACCTCAACATCATCGAGCCGATGACCAATGGCTTCCGCTATTCGCAGGGCCTGCAAATGTTCTCAAGCCGGATGCGGTGCATTCCACAGGCCGCCGACGATCTTAAAACCCTCGCCCAGGAAAAGCTGAGCTGGCTGGATGGACTGATCGCCGGTCGCGCCTTCATCGTGGGTGATCGCTTCACCCTGGCCGACATCATGCTCTATTGCTTCCTGGATTTCGGCACACAGGTCGGCCAGCCGCTCAATCTGGACAACAAGAATATCGCCGCCTGGTTCGAACGCGTGAAGAGTCGCGCCAGCGTGGCCGCCAGCGCTTAAGACTTCAGCGACACCTTCTCTTTGCGCCCCGCCAGGGCCGGGGCGAGAGCGCTTGCGTTGACACTGACGGCGCCGCTCCCTAAGTCTCGCCCGCGCTCACAGCGCGGGCGTTTGCGCCGTCGATGGGCCGTATCGCGCGCGCCTCGCCCGCGCCCGCAATGACCAGAACCGGACCCGCGACCCGCCTCATGCTCGATCTGAAAAAGCTATTCGGCTCTCCCAACGATCGCAAGGTCAAGGCGATGCTGGCCAAGGCCGCCGGCATCACGGCGCTGGAGCCGAAATACCAGGCGATGAGCGACGACGAACTGCGCGGCCAGACCCCTGCGTTCAAAACGCGGATCGACGCCGGCGAGAGCCTGGAAAGCCTGATGAACGAGGCCTTCGCCGTCGTGCGCGAGGCGTCCAAGCGCACGCTTGGCCAGCGGCACTATGA
>JAYUBD010000135.1:0-2294 GCA_043740995.1 Caulobacteraceae bacterium
GTAAGGCTCGGCGCGATCATCGGTAACAAGAAGCCCTATGATCTCGCGGGCAAGGAAGCCCTGGCCATGGCGAAGCTGCAGGCGGGGCTGGCGCAGGAAGCGCGGGGGGATTTCAACGCCTTGACCCTCACCCTCGGCGTGTCGCAAGGGATGCGCGCGCGGGCTCAGGCGGCGATTTCGGTGATCGACAGCGGCGAGGGAAAGATCGTCGGCGACGTTGTCCGCCTCGCCGCCACAATGCCGCCGCCCTCGGCGGCCACCCTGGGGTTCCCTGTGGTTGGTCAACCCAACCAGGCTGATGCCGGGGATCAAATCGCCCCCGCCAATTCCCCCGAGACCGCCCCACAATGACGTTTTTTCGGACGCTCGGCGTCGTTTCAGTCGCCGCCCTCGCGCTCGGCGCCTGCTCCACATTGTCGAAGGTTGGGTCTCTCAGCCCTTTCCACGGCAAACAGGCGGCCAAGCAGGCCGCCAAGGGCAATCGTATCCCGGTCGTCGCCCTCAACGACCAGCTTCACGTCGCCGACGCCTTGAAGGGCCAGGATTTCCTGTTGCCGCCGCCCGCCCTTCAGGCCGAGTGGCCATTGCCGGGCGGCACGCCGGGACAGTCGGTCGAGCATGTGGACGCAGCCCCCGCCTTCGCCATCGCCTGGCGCCGATCGATCGGCGCGCCGTCCTCGCGCCAAAAGCACGTTACCGCGACTCCGATCGTCGCGGGAGGCCGCGTGTTCGTTATGGATGGGGTTTCCACCGTCTCGGCGCATGACGCCGTAACCGGCGCGCAAATCTGGCGCAACAATATCATGCCTAAATCCAAGCGCGATCACGAGGCCTGGGGCGGCGGCGTCGCGTTCGCCGATGGCAAGGTTTACGCCTCATCCGGGTTTCGCGAAGTGGTTCAGCTCGACGCGGCCACCGGCCGGGTCGGGTGGCGCACGCGAACCGAAGCGCCGCTGCACGATGCCCCCACGGTGTTTGGCGGTCGGGTGTTTGTCGCCGATGTGAACGACGAGATGCTGGCGCTGGAAACCACATCCGGCGCGCAGCTATGGACCTATCAGGCACTAACCGAGCCGGCCCGCATGCTGGGCGCGTCGAGTGCGGCGGTTGATAACGAAACGGTCGTCGCCTCCTTCGCCTCCGGCGAACTGGTCGCCCTGCGCGCCGCCAATGGCAACGAGCTTTGGAATGCCAGCCTGTCCAAGGCCAGCCGCACCAACGCGCTGTCTGAGATCCGCGATATTGTCGGTCGTCCGGTCATCTACAAATCCGACGTTTTCGCCGTTAGCCACTCGGATGTTTTCGCGGCCGTGGATCTGCGCACCGGCGCGCCGCGGTGGAGCCTGCCGCTCTCGGCGATTACCTCCCCCTGGCCGGCGGGAGACGCGGTGTTTGTGGTGGATCTGGCGGGGCAGGTGATCTGCGTCGCGCGCGACAGCGGGCAGGTCTATTGGATTCGCGATCTCAACGCCGGGATCAAGGACAAGAAGAAGCGCGCCTATTGGTCGAGCCCGATCCTGGCCTCCAATCGCCTGATCACCGTGTCAAGCCATGGCGAAGCCGTCGCGATCAACCCCAAGACCGGGGCGGTTCTCGCTCGGTTGCGACTGGGTTCCGGGGCGCTGATTGGTCCGATCGCCGCCGGCGGATTGGTCTATGTGGTTTCGGACACGGCTCAGCTGATCGCGATTCGCTAGATGGACGCCCGCGTCCATGGGTGGAAGGCCGCTACATGCTGAAGCTTGCCATCGTCGGCCGTCCGAATGTCGGCAAATCGACGCTGTTTAACCGCCTGGCCGGTCGCCGCCTGGCGATTGTCGATGACCGCCCGGGTGTCACCCGGGATCGCCGTTTTGGGACCGGGCGCATTGGCGACCTGGACCTTGAACTGATCGACACCGCCGGTTTTGAAGACGTCACCGATGAGAGCCTGGAAGCCCGGATGCGACGGGGCACCGAACTGGCGGTCGCCGAGGCCGAGGTCGTGCTGTTTGTCATTGATGCGCAGGATGGCGTGGTGGCGCTCGACGAGTTGTTCGCGGCGGTGTTGCGGCGCAGCGGCAAGCCGGTGATCATGGTCGCCAACAAGACCGAGGGACGATCGGGCGACATTGGAACCTTGGAAGCCTTCAATCTCGGATTCGGCGAGCCGGTGGCGATCTCCGCCGCCCATGGCCAGGGCCTGGGGGATCTCTATGCCGCGCTGCTGGGGGCCATGCCGCCGGACTCGGACGATGGGGCCGATGAGGCGGTGGATGACAAGCAGGGCGACAGGCCGATCCGTATCGCGGTTG
>JAYUBD010000136.1:0-2294 GCA_043740995.1 Caulobacteraceae bacterium
AATGAAGTGATCTCCAATCGGGCCATCGAAATGCTCGGCGGGGTCATGGGCTCGAAATCGCCGGTTCACCCGAACGATCACGTCAATCTCAGTCAATCGTCGAACGACACCTATCCGACGGCCATGCACATCGCCGCCGCCGAAGAGATCCACCACCGCCTGTTGCCCGCCCTGCGCGGCCTGCACCGGGCCCTGCACGCCAAGGCCGAAGCCTGGGCCGAGATCATCAAGATCGGCCGCACCCACACCCAGGATGCCACCCCTCTGACCCTTGGTCAGGAATTTTCCGGCTATGCCCAACAGCTCGAAAACGGCATCGCCCGCATCGAAATAACCCTGCCCATGCTGATGCAGCTGGCGCAGGGCGGCACCGCCGTGGGCACCGGCCTGAACGCTCCGATCGGTTTCGCCGCCCTGGTTGCTGAAAACATCGCCGCGATCACCGGACTCGCCTTCACCTCGGCGCCCAACAAATTCGAGGCCCTGGCGGCGCACGACGCCATGATCTTCAGCCACGGCGCCTTGAACACCGTGGCCGCCAGCCTGTTCAAGATCGCCAACGACATCCGCTTTCTGGGCAGCGGTCCGCGCTCCGGCCTGGGCGAGTTGGCCCTGCCGGAGAACGAGCCCGGCTCATCGATCATGCCCGGCAAGGTCAATCCCACCCAATGCGAGGCGCTGACCATGGTCTGCACCCAGGTGTTCGGCAACCAGGCGACGATCACGTTCGCCGGGGCGTCCGGTCATTTCGAGCTGAACGTATTCAACCCGGTGATGGCCTACAACTTCCTGCAATCCACGCGCCTGCTGGCCGATGGCGCGGTGAGCTTCACCGAGCATTGCGTCGTGGGCATCAAACCGCGCGAGGACAATATCAAGGCCGCCCTCGAACGCTCCTTGATGTTGGTCACCGCGCTTGCCCCCAAGATCGGCTATGACGCCGCCGCCAAGATCGCCAAGACGGCACACCACAACAACACCACCTTGCGCCAGGAAGCCGTCGGCGGCGGCTATGTCACCGAGGCGGAATTCGACGCTGTGATGCAGCCTGGCAAGATGATCGGTCCTGGCTAGGGAATCTAAGCCCGGCGGCTGACCGCGAAATCGGCGAGGGCCTCAAGGCCCTGGCGCCAGGCGTTGCCCGGGAAAATCCGTAGGGCGCGCTTGGCGTTCTCGGCATAGTCGGTGGCGAGATCAAGTGTGGATTCCAGGGCGCCGACCCCGACAATCAGCTCGCGCGCCCGGCGGAAATCCGCCTCGGTCTGCTCCCGGCGGCCGATGGCGCGCTCCCAGAACGCAACTTCGCGCGGCCCAAGCCGCGCTATGGCCAGAAGAAGGGGGAGGGTCGCCTTGCCTTCCCGAAAATCATCGCCGGCGTTCTTGCCGAGCGTCTCGGTGGCGCCCCCATAGTCAAGGGCGTCGTCCGTCAGCTGAAAGGCGAGGCCGAGGTTTTGGCCATAGGCGCGCAAGGCATCGGATTGCGCGGCCGATGCGCCCGCCGAGACCGCGCCGGCCTCAGCTGCGGCGGCGAACAGTTCAGCGGTCTTGGCGGAGATGATTTCCAGATAGGTGGCTTGCGACAGGTTGAGATCGTGGGCGCGGGTCAGTTGCAACACCTCGCCCTCGGCGATCACCCGCGAGGCGCGGGCCAGAATCTCCAGTGCCCGCAACGCGCCGGTCTCGACCATCAGCTCGAACGCCCGGGCGAACAGGAAATCGCCCACCAGAACACTGGACGGCGCGCCCCAGATCAGGTGGGCGGCGACCTTGCCGCGCCGCAATTGAGAGACATCGACAACATCGTCATGCAGCAGGGTGGCGGTATGGATGAACTCCACCGCTCCCGCCAGCTTGATGCAGGCCTGATCGACACCGCCCGCCAGCCGGGCGGCCGCCACGGTCAGCAGTGGGCGCAGCCGCTTGCCCCCGGCGTCGATCAAATGGTCGGCCAGCGCCGGGATGACGCTGACCGGACTTTGCATCCGTTCGATGATCAGGGCATCGACGGCGGCCATATCCATCGCCGCGAGCGCCACGAGGCGATCGACAGAACCCGGTCGTCGGGTCATGACGGCTTTGGCTGCATCCAAGAGCTGGCGCTCCTTCAGCTACGCGCCGCAAACCCTGCGCTGTTGCGGGGGACAATGGTGGCGGGATAGGTCAGGGTCAAGGCAATCGAGACCCGGGAGACAAACCAGACGTGACTGTGACCCTCGATGGCGTGTTGGGCGGCGGGATTCGTCTGCGGCAACCGACCCGGGGCTACCGGGCGGGCCTGGATGCCGCGCTGCTGG
>JAYUBD010000137.1:0-2291 GCA_043740995.1 Caulobacteraceae bacterium
CGTCCGGCCCCACCACCTGGCTGACCAGGCCGAGCGCGACGGCCCGCTCGGCGTGGATGAACCGCCCGGTCAGCATCAGTTCGGCGGCGACCGATGATCCGACCATACGTGGCAGGAAATAGCTGACGCCGATGTCACAGGCCGAAAGACCGATGCGGATAAAGGCGGCATTCATTTTCAGGGTCGGCGTGGCGATCCGCACATCGGACGCCAGGGCCAGGGCAAAGCCGCCGCCCGCCGCCGCGCCGTCCACCAGAGCGATGATCGGCTGCGGGCATCGGCGCATGGCGATGACAATCTCGCTGATCTGGCGTTGGCGGACCAGGCCAGCTCCGGGTCCGGTCGAAACGCCCCCCGGGCCTGTCGGGTCACCGTTGTCGCGCTCCTTAAGATCGAGGCCGGCGCAGAAATTGGCGCCCGCTCCCCGCAGCACCACCACCCGGATGTCGTGACGCCAATACAGCCCGACAAACAGTTCCCGCAGATCCCGCACCATGCCCCGGCTGAGAGCGTTCAGCCGGTCGGATCGATTCATCGTCACCCAGAGCGCGTCGCCGCGCGCCTCGACGATCAGGTTTTCGAACACCATCGCCTCGCTCATGTGCCCTCGCTCATGCCCGACCGCTGGTGGGAATCTGGTTGAAGGGCACATTCTTGTCGACGCGAATGTCGGCGGGCAGGCCCAGTACGCGTTCGGCGATGATGTTGCGCAGGATCTCGTCGGTGCCGCCCTCGACCCGCGTGGCGGGCGAGCGCAGAAGCATGGCCTGGAACCGGCCATGCGCCGAGGCGATTTTCGGATCTGAAATCACCCCGGCCTGGGCCTGCAAGTCCTCCGCGAACATAGCGATCTCCTGCATGGTTGGGCCGGCCACCAACTTGCCGATCGAGTTTTCCGGCCCGGGCGTCTCGCCGCGCGACAGCGCCGAGATGGCGCGATAGCCGGTATAACGCAGGCCGCTGGCGCGCACCGCCCAGGTGGCCAGTTTCGAGCGGACGGCCGGATCGTCGATCGCCAGGCCATTTTCCGTCTCGAGGCTGCAGCAAAGGTCGAACAGTTCGGGAAAGCCGGTCGACATGCCAGAGCCAATCGACAGCCGTTCATTCATCAGGGTCGTTAAAGACACGCCCCAGCCCTCGCCGACCCCGCCCAGGCGCTGGGCGTCGGGGATGCGGACATCGGTGAAATAGACCTCGTTAAACCCCGACTGGCCATTGGCCTGCTTGATCGGACGGATGTCGATGCCCGGAGTTTTCATGCTCAGGAAAAACATGGTCAGGCCCTTGTGCTTGGGCACGGTCGGGTCGCTCCGGGTGATCAGGATCGCCATGTCTGAATAGTGGGCGCCGCTGGTCCAGATTTTCTGGCCATTGATGATCCAGTCGCCGGAGCCGTCGGCGGCCGGCTCGGCGCGAGTCCGCAGGCCCGCGAGATCGGAGCCGCCCGCCGGCTCCGAGAACAGCTGGCACCAGATCTCGTCACCGGCCGCCAGCGGCGGCAGATAGCGGCGCTTCTGCGCTTCGGTAGCGAACGCCATCATGGTCGGCCCGCACATGCCGTGACCGATGATGAACACGCCGCCGAGCGCGCCAAACGGGCCTTCCTCCTGACCCCAGATCACCCGTTCGATCGGCGTGGCGCCGCGACCGCCATAGTCCACCGGCCAATGTAGGCAGGCCCATCCGGCCAGAGCCTTCTTCTTCTGCCAGGCCTTGGCGATCGTCATCGGATCGCCACCGGCGAGACTGAGATTACCGAAGCCCGAGGATTCCAGATCCGCCTTTAGTTCAAGCGGGGCATTGGCGGCGATCCAATCGCGGGCTTGCGCGCGAAAGGCGGCTTCGGCGGGCGTGTCATCGAAATTCATGGCGTTCTCTTTCTCAGGCCGCGACGTTGCGGGCGCGCATGCGGCGGATCAGGGCGTCTTCCCATTGCGACAGCCCACCCAGATTGATCGCCAACAGGTTGGCGCGGCGATAATACAGGTGACAGTCGAAGGCCCAGGTAAAGCCCATGCCGCCATGCACCTGGATATTGTTGCGGGCGCAGTGCTGGAAGGCCTGGGTCGCGGAAACCCGCGCCGTGGCGGCCGCCTCCGCCAATTCCGGCGCATCGGTGGAGAGCGCCCAGGCCCCGTAATAACCGTTGGAGCGCGCCAGGGTAGCGGCGACATACATGTCGGCCAGCATGTGCTTGATCGCCTGGAACGAGCCGATCGGGCGGCCGAACGCCATGCGGTCGAGGGCATAGTCGCGGGCCATTTCCAGCGCCCGGTCGGCCCCGCCGATCT
>JAYUBD010000138.1:0-2287 GCA_043740995.1 Caulobacteraceae bacterium
CGTGTGGTGCTGGCCGGGGTTCTCGCCTTGGGGCCGAGCGTCGCCTTCTGTCACACCGTCGGACCCAATTTCACTCCGCCGCCACTTCCCGCGCCGGCAACCTACGCCATGGCCGGCGACGCGACTCCCGGTCAAGTCCGGCTCATCGCGGAAACCCGGGTGGCGGGACTCTGGTGGCGAGATCTGGGCTCGCCCATGCTTAATCAGGTTATGGACGAGGCTCTGGCGAACAATCAGACGGTCGCTGCGGCCGACGCCGCCTTGCAGGTCCGGCGCGCCGAACAGGACCGCGCGCTGGGGGAAACCAGGCTGCGGGTCGATGCCGGCGCCAATCTGCAACGCGAGCGCATCAATACCGCCAGCTTCGGGTTCAGCGGCTTTCCCAGTCCGACAATCAACCTCTACAGAATCGGCGCGACGGTGGCCTATCAGCTCGACGTGTTCGGGGGCGGTCGGCGGCGCGTCGAGGCGGCAAAGGCCCGATCGGAGGCCCAGGCCCGGCGCGCGGACGCCGCCTATTTGACGCTGACCGGCAATGTCGCCTTGCAGGCCGTTCGCATCGCCGGGTTGCGCTCGCAGGCTCAGGCGGTCGGCGCGATCATCGAGGATGACCGTCAATTGGTGGATATGGTGCACAGGGCCCAGGCCGTCGGTGGGCAGCCCGCCTCGGCCAGCAGCGGCGCCATCGCCCAGCTTGCCGCCGATGTTGCCCTTGCCCCGGCGCTTGGCCGTCAATTGTCCGAGGCGCGCCATGCTCTCGCAGTGCTGGTCGGCCGCTCGCCGGCCGAGTGGACCGCGCCTGATTTCGAGGAAGCGGGCTTCGCCCAACCGGCGGTAATCCCAACGGTCCTGCCCTCGACGCTGGTCCGACGGCGACCGGACATTCAGGCGGCCGAGGCGGCCCTGCACGCCGACACCGCCGAGATCGGCGTCGCGACGGCGGATCTCTATCCAAGACTCAATCTCTCGGCGGCGCTGACTCAGGAAGCCCTGCAGCCGGGGCGCTTGTTCAATTTCGCAGCCACCGCCTATTCGGTCGGCGGCGGCCTGACCGCGCCCGTATTGAACGGCGGCGCGCTGCGGGCCCGTCGGCGGGCGGCCGAAGCCCAGGCGCGGGTGTCGCTCGCCAACTATCGGCAGACCGTGCTGGAAGCCTTTGTCCAGGTCTCCGATGTGATGTCGAATCTCGCCAATGATGATCGTCGCCTCGACACCTTGAAACGGGCTCGGGCGGCGTCGAACGACGCCATGACGGATGCGCGGACCGCGCTTAGGCTGGGCGGGGGCGATCTGGCCCAGGCGCTGCTGGCCGAGCGCCTGCTGAACCACGCCGCGCTCAACCTGGCGGAAGCCTCCGGACAACGACTGAGCGACCTCGTTATGCTCTATGCGGCGACGGCCGGGAACTGGCGCGCAACGGCGTCCGGCTCGCCTCCGCCGGCGCCATGATGCGGTTTTAAAATCATCAGCGCACGCCAATGGGCTGGCATTGGGTCGGCAATCACCATAGGAACATGAGTCAAGCGTCCGTAACGCGCCGGCCGGTGGTCCATGCGCCAGAGACGATGGAAACGAAAGTGAGGGTTAGCGGCGTTGGAGCCCACCAATATCGAGGCGCCCGAATATTTCCATAAGGTCGTCGATTGCCAGTGGGCCTGTCCGGCTCACACCCCCGTGCCCGAATACATCCGGCTGATTGCGGAAGGTCGTTACACCGACGCCTATATGGTCAACTGGAAATCGAATGTATTCCCGGGTATTCTCGGGCGTACTTGTGATCGCCCATGTGAACCCGCCTGCCGCCGCGTACGCGTGGAAGATGAGCCCGTCGCCATTTGCCGGCTCAAGCGTGTCGCGGCCGACAACAAGGAGAGCGTCGAGGCGCGCCTACCTCGCCCGGCCACGGGCGGCAACGGCAAGCGAATCGCCTGTATCGGCGCCGGCCCGGCTTCCCTGACCGTGGCGCGCGACCTGTCGCCGATCGGTTATGAGGTCACGATCATCGACGCGGATAGCAAGGCCGGCGGCATGATTCGCAGCCAAATCCCCCGCTTCCGCCTGCCGGAATCGGTGATCGACGAGGAGGTCGGCTACATCACCGGCCTTGGTCCCACCATGCGTCTGGGCGAACGGGTGGACAGTCTCAAGTCGCTGTTGGCCGAGGATTTTGACGCCATATTCGTAGGGTCCGGCGCGCCGCGCGGCCGCGATCTGGATTTACCGGGCCGCCGGGAAGCCGCCGATCACATCCACATCGGCATTGATTGGCTCTCCAGTGTTTCGTTCA
>JAYUBD010000139.1:0-2279 GCA_043740995.1 Caulobacteraceae bacterium
CCCGCGAAGGCGACCTGATCCTATGCGCCTCGCACGGCGCCCTGTTTCGGCCGGACGACGGGGTTTGCATCGGCGGTCCCTGCGCCGGTAGCCGCCTGACCGCCTGGCCGGTCGTTGTCGCGGCGGAGGAGATTCTGACCGCCTGATCAAGAGGTCAACGAAACCGTCGGGCCGGCGGCGCGAGGCGATAGATGACCCTTTTTGGGACGATGAAAAGGTCGGCTTCTCAGGCGTCCATTACGTGCCAACCTTGACCGTCAATCGCCAGCCAAGTCTTGCGGGCGATCCGGCCGTGGCGCGCACGTTGTCGCCACTTGCACTCAAATTCCGTGGGCTCCTCATCCGGGCCGATGCATCGGATCATGCGAATGGCTGATGGCGAGATTTTTCCCTGTCGGTACGGGACCAATAGAGCCTCCGCCATGTTGATCGCCTGAGCGAGTTCACTAGGCGAAACCTTCGCCCGGTTCGCGGCCGAGGCAGCAACCGGCAATATTAGGGGTCGTGTCCCGGGTGGTGGTGTAGCTGGATGGTAGCGGAGCCGCTCGCGACGCGCGCCCTCCACATGGCGCCGTAGCGAGCGAGCGGCTGCGCGGGCTGCTCCAGCGGACGGTGGATGGTCATCCGCGATTCTTCGGTAAGGCTTGGGTTGCGAGATCAACCCCAACCAAGGAACCGAAGATGACCGATGACATGATGAACCTGCGGGCGCTGATGGAGAAGAGCCCGGACGCGAGCTTCTTGCGTGAGATGATCGGCTATGGCGCGACGCGGCTGATGGAGCTGGAGGTGAGCGGGCTGACCGGGGCCGCTCATGGCGAGAAAAGCGCCGAGCGAATGGTCCAGCGCAACGGCTACCGTGACCGCGACTGGGAGACTCGCGCCGGGACGGTCGAGCTGCGCATCCCCAAGCTGCGCAAGGGCAGCTACTTTCCCTTCTTCCTGGAGCCCCGGCGCCTGGCGGAGAAGGCGCTCACGGCGGTCGTTCAGGAAGCTTACATCCAGGGTGTCTCGACCCGCTCGGTGGATGATCTGGTCAGGGCCATGGGCATTGCCGACGGCATCTCCAAAAGCCAGGTCAGCCGGCTGTGCGAGGAGATCGACGTTCGGGTGAAGGCCTTTCTCGACCGGCCGATCGAAGGCGACTGGCCGTATCTCTGGATCGACGCCACCTACATCAAGGTTCGCCAGAACGGCCGCATCGTCTCGGTGGCCGTGATCGTCGCGGTGGGCGCCAACACCGACGGCCGGCGCGAGGTGCTGGGCATGCAGATCGGGCCGTCGGAGGCGGAGACGTTCTGGACCGACTTCCTACGAGGGCTCGCCAGGCGGGGCCTGCGGGGCGTCAGGCTCGTTGTCTCAGACGGCCACGAAGGCATCAAAGCCGCCGTTTCCAAGGTCATGAACGCCACCTGGCAGCGATGCCGAGTCCACTTCATGCGCAACGTCTCGGCCCATGCCGGCAAAAGCGCCCGGCGCGTCGTCACCGCCTTCATGGGCGCCGCCTTCGCCCAAGAGGATGCGGCGGCCGCCAGCGCTCAATGGCGCAAAGTCGCCGATCAGCTGCGACCCAAGCTGCCCAAACTCGCCGGCCTGCTCGACGAGGCCGAGACCGATGTCCTGGCCTACATGACCTTCCCGGCCGCCCACCGCGCCAAGCTGCACAGCACCAACCCACTGGAGCGGCTCAACGGAGAGATAAAGCGACGCACCGAGGTCGTGGGGATCTTCCCCAACGAAGCGGCGATCATCCGCCTCGTCGGCGCCATCCTGCTCGAGCAGAACGATGAATGGTGCGTCCAACGCTCCCGCTACTTGAGCCTGGAAACCATCGCCACACTGGGCGATACTGCGATCGTCAGCCTGCCCGACATGGCGGCCTGACCGATCCCGGCCAGCCGGAGATCGCGGTGACCTCGGCGCTCCAAGTTACACCACGCGTTGGGACACGATCATATTAGGACCATAAGCGCAATGGCTTGAAGAGGATGTTTTGCCATGTTTGAACTATGCCTACCGTGGGCAGGAATGTGATGGCCGGCCCGCCACCCCCAGCCGCCCTCCGGAAATTCTGCAAGTCGGCGGTCCTGTGCAATGTCGGCTTTCTGGCCCGAAGCCAATGACGTGGCACGACCCTAAACAGTCGCTCCGAACGTCCACTTGTGAGAGACGACATCCAGCGCCAAACCAGGCCCGGTCCAGAGGGTGAAGATCGACCTCAGGCAGACTTCTCGGGGCGACACCTGCGCCCGGTTCTCGCCGACCGGCTAGGGCAGAGC
>JAYUBD010000140.1:0-7615 GCA_043740995.1 Caulobacteraceae bacterium
AGGCGCCCGGACATGGTCTCGACTGTGGCGATCAGGCGGCTGTGTTCCGGTATGCGCGGCGCCAGCCAGGGGTCGGTCGCCACGACGGGTAGGGCGATCGTCCCGTTGCGGATCACCTCCGCATCGCTTTGGTCGGCAAGCTCGAGATAGTGGACCCGTACGCGGCCAGCCGCCGCACCCTTGCGATAGACGGCGAGCACGGTTTCCTGCAGCACCTCGTCAAACACTCCGGCGCGGGCATGCACGAAGTCGATGCCCACCGGCGGCGCCTCGGTCGCGAGCAGGTTGCGCAACGCGCTGAAATACTGGCCGGCCAGAAAGCTCGTCGGCGTCAGATAGGCGATCAGGCCGCCCGCCCTGGTCCAGCGCAGGGCGATGTCGGTGAACACCCCATAAAGGTTGGCGTGACCATAGAGGCCGCGCGCATAGCGCCGACGTTGATCGGGCGTGAGCGCCACCCGGCCATAGGGCGGATTGCCGACCACTAGGTCAAAGACGGGACTCGCCGGTTGTTCCAGGGTGTCGCACACCTGGATCATGGCCGGCGCGACCTGGCCGGCGGCGCCGGTCAGGTCGGCAAGCGCCAGCTCGAGCGCGTTCTGGGCCAGGCCCGCTGCATGCGGGTCGACCTCGAAACCGTGCAGGCCAGCCGCGATCCGGGCGAGGGCGAAAGTGGGATCGCTATCCCGCAGGCGCTCGCGCATTCGGGTCGCCACATGAACCAAAAAGATGCCGCCGCCCGCCGCCGGGTCCAGCACCCGCGCATCCATCAGATCCAGGCCCGCATCCTCCGCCTGATCGAGCAGCCGTGCGGCGAGGGCCGGCGGGGTATAGAAGGCTCCGAGCGCGGCGCGTCGCTGATCGCTGAGCAGGGCCGGATAGAGGCCGGTTAACGCGTGCAGAGCGTCAAGCTCCGGCAGGTCGGCGGCGGCGCGGCCGATGGCGCACGCGCGTTCGTCAATCTCGCTAGGCAGCCGACCGAACGGGGTGACGATCGGCGCGCTCAGCGTCGTCGCCGGCTGGACGACGCGCGCATAGGCCACCAGCGCGGCCTGCGCGAATAGCGCCGCATAATCGGGGCGGTTGGCCTCGGCCAGCGTCTCAGCCCAGGCCCGCGCCGAATTCCGCTCGCGGGAAAGCTCAAGGCGGAGCGAAACGATCGACCACGGCGCGCGCGGAGGCGCGGGCTGCAGGCTCAGCTCCCGAATCGTCTGCCTCAATCTGTCGGCCACCTGGTCCGCCTGTTGGAATCATCCGACGGGGCCAGGACCTGGCGACCGCGAATGTTCTTGATTCGTGCTGTCTACCCGAGGATGCCGTTGGACGGCGTGATTTAGCAAGACGTCAAACACCGGGCACCCAAGAGCCGGGAGGTAATGCCATCTCACTCTTGGGGCGCCTCTGGGAAAGCACGGCCATTGCCCGCCAAGCCCGCATCGTCGTTCCGGATGTCCCGCACAACTTGACCTGGCGGGGCAACTACTTCAGCCCCCCAAACTCCCCCTCCACCGCCAACGCCGCCGCCAGCCTTCGCCGATAGTCCGCCCGCTCGATCTCCTCCGCGCCGAACGTCGCCAGATGATCGGTCATGAACTGGGTATCCAACAGCGTGAACCCGCCCGCTCGTAGGCGCTCAACCAGATGCGCCAGAGCGACCTTGCTGGCGTCGCGTCGGCGGGAGAACATGCTCTCACCGAAGAAGGCGCCGCCCAGGGCGATGCCGTAGAGGCCGCCGACCAGTTCGCCGTCACGCCAGGTCTCTACCGTATGGGCGAAGCCACGCTCGAAGAGTTCGGCGCACAGGGTCTGGATCAACCCGTTGATCCAGGTTTCGGCGCGGCCTGGGCGGGCGGCGGCGCAGGCTTCGATGACGGCGGTGAACGCGGTGTCGATCCGGATCTCGAACCGACCGGCCCGGATGGTGCGGGCGAGCCGGCGGCTGACATGGAAGCCGTTCAGCGGCAGGACGCCGCGCAGGGGCGGATCGACCAGATAGGTCCGTCGGTCGTGGCGGCCGTCGGCCATGGGAAAGACGCCGGCGCGGTAGCAGTCGATCAGGTCACCGGCGGAAAACGGGCGCGCCATACGCTCAAGAGGCCTGAACCATCACCCCTGCGCCTTGATCCACCGCTCCAGCCAGTGGATGTCATAGCGCCCGGCGATGATGTCGGGATCGACCAGCAGATCCTGGAACAGGGGGATGGTGGTCTCGATGCCGCCAACCACCATTTCGGCGAGGCAGCGCTTCATGCGAGCGATGCATTCGGCGCGGTCGCGGCCGTGGGCGATCAGTTTACCGATCAGGCTGTCATAATAGGGCGGGATAGAATAGCCGGCATAGACCGCCGAATCGAGGCGCACGCCCAGGCCGCCGGGCGCGTGGAAGTCGGTGACCAGGCCGGGGGAGGGGGTGAAGGTGCGTGGGTTTTCAGCATTGATCCGGCATTCCATCGCGTGACCTTCGAAGGTCACCTGCGCCTGGGTGAAGCTGAGCGGCAGGCCGGCGGCGATGCGGATCTGTTCGCGCACCAGGTCGATGCCGGTGATCGCCTCGGTGATCGGATGCTCGACCTGAAGGCGGGTGTTCATCTCAATGAAAAAGAACTCGCCGTTCTCATAGAGGAATTCGATGGTGCCGACGCCCAGATAGCCGATCGCCTTGACCGCATCGACCACCACCTTGCCGATCCTGGCGCGGGCGGCGTCGTCGATGGCCGGGGAGGGGGCCTCTTCCATCATCTTCTGGTGGCGGCGCTGCAGCGAACAGTCTCTCTCGCCCAGATGGCAGACCGCGCCGAAACTGTCGGCCACCACCTGAAGCTCGATGTGCCGGGGCGTGGCCAGATAGCGCTCCATATAGACGGTGTCGTCGCCAAACGCCGCTTTCGATTCGCCGCGCGCGGTGGCGTAGGCTTCGGCCACCTCGTCGCGGGTGCGGGCGACCTTCATGCCGCGCCCGCCGCCGCCCGCCGATGCCTTGATCAGCACCGGATAGCCGATGGCGTCGGCGGCGGCGATGGCGTCGGCTTCGCAGGCAAGCTCGCCCTCGGAGCCGGGGACGACGGGAATGCCGGCTGCCTTGACCGTTCGCTTGGCCGCGATCTTGTCGCCCATCACTCGGATATGCTCGGGTCTGGGACCGATGAAGGTGTAGCCGTGCGCCGCCAGGATCTCGGCGAACCTGGCGTTTTCAGAGAGAAAGCCATAGCCCGGATG
The DNA here is from genome assembly GCA_043740995.1 of Caulobacteraceae bacterium. Lineage (GTDB taxonomy): Bacteria > Pseudomonadota > Alphaproteobacteria > Caulobacterales > Caulobacteraceae > Acaudatibacter. Next base: position 3,217 of record JAYUBD010000140.1, read on the forward strand.
CACAGCCTGGGCGCCGGTGATCTCGCAGGCGGCGATGATGGCGGGGATGTTCAGATAGCTCTTGGCCGCCGAGGCCGGGCCGATGCAAACGCTCTCGTCGGCCAGCCGGACATGCATGGCGTTGGCGTCGGCTTCGGAATGCACGGCGACCGTGAGGATGCCCATCTCCTTGCAGGCGCGATGCACCCGCAGCGCGATCTCGCCGCGGTTGGCGATGAGGATTTTCTCGAACATTACGCCTGGCCGATGACAGCCAGGGGCTCGCCGTATTCGACGGGCTGAGAGTCGGCGACCAGGATCTCGAGCAGGACGCCGGCGCGGGGAGCGACGATCGGGTTCATGGTTTTCATGGCCTCGACCAGTAACAGCGTCTGCCCCTCGGCGACCTTGTCGCCTACCTTTGCGAAGGGCGGGGAACCCGGCTGGGCCTGCAGATAGACGGTGCCGACCATCGGCGACTTGACCACATCTCCCGCCGGAGCGACCGGCGGGGCCGGCGCGGCCGCGGCGGCGGCGACGGGAGCCGACGCGGGTGGAGGTTGGGCCAGCCAAGCCGCCGGGGCCGCGGTCAGGGTTTTGGCGACGCGGATCTTCAGGTCGCCGCGCTCCACCTCGATTTCGGAAAGACCGGTCTCGTTGAGCACGTCGGCCAGTTCACGCACCAGCCGCGCATCGCCCGACATCGGCGGAATCGATGGCGCGGAAGCCTTGGGTTCGGTCATCGCGGAGGCTGCTCGCTGTTGGGGGTTGAGGATCGCTTCGGGCGCGGTACGCTCCGAATCCACCCTAGGCCCGCCCGAAGCGCCTTGTATCGCCCGGCGCGCGCGGTAACAAGCGCGCGAGGGCGGTGGGTCCCGCCCGCCTTCGGAGCTTCGGTGTGGAACTGACGGTCAATGGCGAGGCGCGCCGGTTCGAGGGCGTGCGAGACATTGCGGGCCTGGTGGCGGCCCTGGGTCTGGATCAACGCAAGGTGGCGGTCGAATGCAACCTCGCCATCGTGCCGCGATCGGCCTATGCCACGACCGCGCTCGCCGAGGGTGATCGCATCGAGATTGTGCATTTTATCGGAGGCGGTTGATGGAGGGTTCGAGCCTGCTGGATAGGGATACGACCACCAGCGACCCTTGGACCGTGGCGGGACGCACCTTTCATTCGCGTCTGATCATCGGCACCGGCAAATACAAGGACTATGCCGTCAACGCCGCAGCCGCCGAGGCGGCGGGCGCGGAGATCGTCACCGTCGCCCTGCGCCGGGTGAATCTCAGCGATCCCAGGCAACCCATGTTGGTCGATTACGTTAAGCCCGACCGCTTCACCTTTCTGCCGAACACCGCCGGCTGTTTCACCGGCGAAGACGCAGTGCGCACCCTGCGTCTGGCGCGGGAGGCCGGCGGCTGGGACCTGGTCAAGCTGGAGGTGCTGTCGGACAGCAAGACACTGTATCCGGATATGGAAGAAACGCTCCGCGCGCTGAAGCTGCTGGTGGCCGAGGGTTTTCAGGTGATGGTCTATTGCAGCGACGATCCGGTCTATGCCCGCAAGCTGGAAGAGGCCGGCGCCGTGGCGATCATGCCGCTCGGGGCGCTGATCGGCTCGGGCCTCGGCATCCAGAACCGCCTGAATATTCATCTGATCGTTGATCAGGCCAAGGTGCCCGTGCTGGTCGATGCCGGGGTCGGCACGGCGTCGGACGCGACGGTGGCCATGGAGCTTGGCTGCGACGGCGTGTTGATGAACACCGCCATCGCCGAGGCGCGCGATCCGATCCGCATGGCCCGGGCGATGAAACACGCGGTGATCGCCGGACGTGAGGCCTTCCTGGCCGGGCGCATGCCGCGCCGTATGTATGCCGATCCGTCATCGCCGCTGAGCGGATTGATCTGATAGCCAACCGCCGCCCTCCCCTTTATCGGGAGGGAGGAGAGCACGGACAAGGAACGATGCCGATGAAGAACCGGATCACCGAAATGCTGGGGGTGGAATTTCCCATCGTCCAGGCGCCGATGGGCTGGATCGCCCGCTCGCAGCTGGCTTCGGCGGTCTCCAACGCCGGCGGCATGGGCATTATCGAAACGTCGTCCGGCGAGCTGGATAATATCCGCGCGGAGGTGAAGGCCATGCGCCGGCTGACCGACAAACCGTTCGGGGTGAACATCGCCCAGGCCTTTGTGCGGGATCCGGACATCGTCTCGTTCGTCGTTGATCAGGGCGTCAAGTTCGTGAGCACCTCGGCGGGCGATCCCAACCGGTATTGCGCGGCGTTGAAGGCAGCGGGCCTGACGGTGTTCCACGTGGTGCCGTCGCTGCACGCCGCGCTGCGGGCAGTGGAAGCCGGGGTCGACGGGCTGATCGTCGAGGGCGGCGAGGGCGGCGGTTTCAAGAATCCGAAGGAGGTGGCGACCATGGTTCTGCTGCCCCTGGTCTGCTCCAAGGTGGGCGTGCCGGTGATCGCGGCGGGCGGCATCGTCGATGGCCGTACCATGGCCGCCACCTTCGCGCTGGGCGCAGAGGGGGTTCAGATGGGCACACGCATGGTGTCGTCCGAGGAATCCCCGGTCCACGCCAACTGGAAGAACGCCATCATCGCCGCCAAGGAGACCGACACGGTCTTTCTAAACCGCTTTGGTCCGGGTCCGGCCCTGCGCGCCCTGCGCACCGACAAGACCAATGCCTTTGAGCGGGAAGCGCCGACCAATATCATGGCCGAGTTCGGGCGGGCCCTCGATCTGTATTTTGGCGGCGATATGGAAGGCTCCATCGCCCTGTCGGGCCAGGTGGCCGGCCGGATCGATGAGATCAAGCCGGTCGCCCAGATCATCGCCGAGACCATGGCCGAGTTTGACGAGACCCTGGCCTTGCTAACCCGGCGCTATGGCCACGCGGTAGCGCTCTGAAGGCGCAAAAAGGGCCGGCTGGTCGACGAAATCGACCGGTCGGCCCATTGGTCACAACCCCGGGGTGTCAGTCCGGGTTCGCGCCCTCGACCTTGTTTTCCAGCACCTTGCCGGTCCTGGCGTCGACGCCGACCTCGTATTTATGGCCGGCGCTGGTGACATCGAAGGAATAGCGAAGGCCCGTGCCGCCGCCCTCTTTTTCGAGTTCCTGGTCGGTGATGACGCCGGGCCTGGCTTTCAGGGCGGTGGCGCGCGCCTGGATCAGAGAGACGCGAGCCTGACCGGCCAGTTGGTGGCCGGTAAAGTTCACGGTCGTGGCCTTGACGGTCGGCGCCGCCCAGGATGCTGTGGCGCCGAGGCCGACCAGGGCAGCGAGCATTATTGTCGGAGTCTTCATTGGGTATTTCCTTTTTGGTGACTCCCCCATTGGCGTCTGCTTGCCACACTCGCCGTGAACACAAGGTGAACCGGGTGACGCCCGGCGCGAATTGCGCTAGACTGACGCAAAGTCAGCGGAGGCCGTGATCAGCGCATGACCCTGGAAATTGATGTCCCGGACGAGATCGCCCGCACGATCCTGATGCCCAAGGCCTATGCCGAGGACGCCCCGGTGCATGACGCCTTTCGCTGGCTCCGCGCCAACCGTCCCCTGGCCCAGGCCCAGGTGGAGGGGGTCTATCCGTTCTGGATCGTGTGCAAGCATGCCGACATCCTTGAGGTCAGCCGGCAGAACGATCTGTTTCACTCGGGCGATATGCCGGCCACGTTCGTCACCATCGCCGGCGACCAGCGCGTGCGTGAGATCACCGGCGGCAGTCCGCATCTTTTGCGAACCTTGGTGCAGATGGACGCGCCGGACCATCCCAAGTACCGCCTGCTCACCCAGTCCTGGTTCCTGCCGCAGAATATTCGCGGGCTCGAAGATCGCATCCGCCAGATCGCCCGGGAACATGTGGACCATATGGCCACGCTGGGCGGGGAATGCGATTTCGTGAAGGACGTGGCGCTGACCTATCCGCTGCGGGTGATCATGGAGATTATGGGCGTGCCGCCGGCCGACGAACCGCGCATGCTGAAGCTGACTCAGGAGTTGTTCGGCGCCGCCGATCCCGACCTCAATCGCTCGCATGCCGCCGCCGAGGCGGGCGGCCAGAACGATTTGGGCGACCTGCAGGCCGTGGTGGCGGACTTCTTCATGTATTTCAAAACGATCACCGATGCGCGCAAGGCCCATCCCAATAATGACCTGGCTTCGGTGATCGCCAATGGCCAGATCGACGGCGCACCGATCAACGACTTCGAGGCGATGTGTTATTATGTGATCGTCGCCACGGCGGGCCACGACACCACCTCGTCGTCGATGGCGGGCGCGATCTGGGGCATGTGCCAGTTCCCGGAGGCATTCGCCAAGGTCAAGGCCGATCCGTCGCTCATTCCTGGGCTGGTGGACGAGACCATCCGCTGGACGACGCCGGTGAAACATTTCATGCGCTCGGCGACCGAGG
>JAYUBD010000141.1:0-2276 GCA_043740995.1 Caulobacteraceae bacterium
CCTCGGGACTGTCTTCGGCTCCCGCGACCATGACCTGGAGGGCGATCGGCGACGCGGTGGCGGCGTTGAACGGTCCGCTGATCCCAAAATTCGGGGCCAGCGCCGGCTTGATCCGCGCCAGGATGACCCGGTCCATGCCCCGCAGATAGATCAACTCCTCAACCGTCACCGGAACCCCGTTGCGGGGGCGCAAGCCTTGCGCGGCATATTGCGGCGCCTCCGCACCGTGCGACCGAGGGGCGTCGTCGTCGTCCAGCCAGTCCTGATAAGCATCCACCAGCACCTCGAGCCGGTCGCCCGACGCTCCAGCCGCGGTGAACAGGCGGCGAACCTGCTCTTCCGTCAGGTTGTCCATCGGCGCCTTGCCGCGCTCGTCTTCGATGGTGATGGACAGGCGCACGCCCTCGAAGTCAACCACCTTGAGGCGCCCGTCGATCGTCCACCGTTGTGTCGGATCATCGATGGCCAGGCCCTCGATCGCCCGGGCGAGCCCGGCCTCGACGGCGGCTTCCAGGCGGGCTCTGGCATATTCCCCGCGCAACCCTTCGATCTCGCCCCGGTCCCGGGCAATGATGGCGAAGGCGATGCTCGCGAACACGGCCAGGGCGGCCACCGCCGCGATGATGGCATAGCCGCCCTCGTCGGCGCGCCTGGCTGCGTCGCCAATCAGGGCCGGAAACTCTTGACCGGTTTCAGGGGTTCAATGGCCTCGATCTTGTGTCGAAGTTCCTCGGTCACCGCTTCTGCATCGACCGGGGTCCTGATCACTCTGGGCGTCAGCAGGATCAGCAATTCGGTGCGGGTGTCGGCGGTGGTGTGCTGGCCCACCAAAGCGCCAAGCCCAGGGATTCCGCTTAGAATGGGGATGCCGGACCGCCCCTTGGTGTGATTGTCGCGAATAAGGCCGCCAAGAGCGATGGTCTGGCCGTCCTGCACCGCTATGGAACTCGAGAATCGTCGCTCCTGGATCGTTGGGGAATTGATGCTGGAGCTTGTCGTTGGGGCCACGTCGCTGACCTCCTGCGCGATATCCAGAAGCACCAGGCCGCCGCTGTTAACGCGCGGCGTCACCTTCAGAATCACGCCCGTATCGCGATACTCCACGGAGTTCACAATCGGCGAGTTGTTGCCGATCGTGCTTTGGGAGGATGCTGAAACGATGGGGACCTCATCGCCCACCTGCAGGGAGGCAGTCTGGTTATTAAGCACCAGCAATTTGGGCGCCGACAATACATTCACGGTGGTCAGGGCCGACAGGGCGTTCAAGGTCGCCGTGATCGATCCGCCGTTTGCATAGAGGTAGGAAAATCCCGGATAGAAGGGCTGCGCCGCTGCGGTCTTCCCGTCGGTCAGGTTGAAGGTTCCGCCATTCTTGGTCGCGAAATTCCACTGCACGCCATATCTGAGATCATGGGTCAGTTCGACTTCGGTGATCGCCGCCTCGATCAGCACCTGCAGAGGGGCGATATCGAGCTTTCGCAGCGCGTCCTCGACCACGGCATATTCCCGGGGCGTCCCGTATACCAGGACCGCGTTGTTGGCGTCGTCGCTGGAAATGACGGCGCCACCCAGTCCACCGGCCGACGACCCGGCCACCGGGGGCGCCGCGCCACCAGTACCGACGGCGACCGGGATCGGAGGCGGAGTCCGCGTCGGCTCGGGGTCGAGACCGCCGAACCGTGATGCCGGGCTGACCCCTGTCGATGTAGCTGTCGTGCTCCCCGAGGCCGTCGCCGCCCCGAACGCGGTGTTCAGAACCTTGGCGAGATCGGATGACCGGCCGTTCTGCACCCGATAGACGTAGAGGCGGCGCTCGCTCGATTGCCCTTCGTGGTCGAGCACCTCGATCCAGCGTTTGACGTCGTCGAGATACTGCGGCTGCGCGGAGATGGCCAATACGCCGTTAATCCGCTCCATGGCGATCAGGCGTACAAGGCCGGCGCTCGGCGCCCCCTCCCCGTTCAGCAATTTCTCGATCTCCGGCACAATAATCCGGCTGTCGGTGTGCTGCGGCACATAAAGAGCAAAGGACATACCCTTGAGCCAGTCAACGTCGAACTGCGCCACAAGGTCGTGGATGGATCGGCGCTGGCCGGTCGTGCCCGTCACGGTGATCACATTGTGCGATGGATCAGCGACGGAAAGCGTGTCGGGCACTACTGGATCGAGGAGTTTTTTGAGCGCCGCGGCATTAATGAAGTGAAGCTCAATGGTTTCGACGCCAAATCCCGCTTCAGACCGCGACAACAGCGGCGCCTGGCTTCGAGCCTCGGCCA
>JAYUBD010000142.1:0-2275 GCA_043740995.1 Caulobacteraceae bacterium
CGATCCGCCGCCAACTGGACCAGGGCGTCGCGATCCAGTGCGCCGGCCCAGGCCAAAGCGGTGAGCTCGCCCAGACTGTGGCCAACCGCGACGCTCGCCGTGAGACCACATCGCTCAAGCACCTGGATCGCCGCGAGGCTGGCGGCGGCGATCGCCGGTTGGGCGCGCGCCGTATCGTTCACGCCGGCGACCTCATCCTGCCCAAGGCTCGGCGCGGGGCTTGTCGCGCCAGGGAAGCGCCTACCCCAGGCTCCCGCATCCAGCCGCACCGGCGCGGCCTGTCCGGGGAACAGGAACCCGATGCGCGGTGGCTCTTCACGCCGCGCGATAAAAACAGCGTGCTCTCGATCGAACCGGTCGTCGCCGGCGGCTACACTCTCGAGCGCAACATCCAGGCGCCGGGCCAACTCATCGACGTCGCCGGCTACAATGGCGCAGCGGACATTTCCGTCGGCCAGTTCCATTGCGCAGACGCCCGCGGCGTCCGCCAGGTCGGACCAGGCGAGGCTCTCCGCACGGCGCCGCAATCGCTCAAGTTGCGCCTTGAGCGTGGGCCTGTCTGGAGCGGCGAACAAAAACAGCTCAACGTCCTGGCGGTGATCAAGGGCGGGAAGGACGCCGCGTACCACGCCGCCGCGCTGATCGGCGCCCTCAAGGATCACGTGGGCGTTGACTCCTCCGAAGCCGAAGCTTGACACGCCCGCCAGAGGCGCGCGGCCTTCGGGCAGGCGTTCAGGAGATTCCACAACGCGCACACGGTTATCCACCTCGGCGAATACACGGTGCGGCCTTTCAAAGCCCACATGAGGGGCCAGGACGCCGTGGCGAAGCGCTTCAACCGTCTTGATCAGTCCGGCGAACCCGGCCGCGGCCTTGGTATGGCCGATGTTAGCCTTTATCGAACCGATGGGCAGAGGCCGCGCCGAGTTTCCGCGCACGTCGGCCAGGGCGCGAACCTCCACCGGATCACCGGTAGGCGTACCGGTCCCGTGGGCTTCCACATAGTCGAGGTCGGAGGCATGCAGACCGGCCACGGCGCATGCCCGTGCAATGGCGAGCACCTGGCCTGCCACGGTGGGGCGGATCAGGCCCCCGGCTCCATCGGTGGACACTCCCCAGCCGCGCAGAGTGGCCAACACCTCAAGGCCCGCGTGACGCGCCCGATCTTCTTGCATCAATACCGCGAAGCCAGCCCCTTCGCCCGGCCAGAAGCCGCACGAGCGGGCGTCGAAAACCCGCATCTCGTCGGTTGCCAGCGCCCCGATCCGCGAAAACCCCACCAGTTCGAAAGGATCCAGACTGAGATCCACCGCCCCCACCAGCACACAGTCGGCGCGTCCCGCTAACAGCGCATCCGCGGCCTGCGCCACCGCCACGAGGGAGGATGCGCAGGCAGCATCGACAGTGAAGGCGCCGCCCTTGAAATCAAAATAGTTGGCGATGCGTCCGGCGATGGTATTTGCCAGCCCGCCCGCGAGGGTCTCCTCGTTAGGTTCCGGCAACCGTTCCCCGAGCGCGCCGGCGAACTTCGCCCTTAGCTGGTCAATCATCTCGGCGCCGAGGCCGACCGAACGGGCCGATTCCTCCAACAGTTCGTCCATGAACGGCGCGCGCAGAGCCAGGCCCGCGGCGCGGCTGAATTCGCCCGTCAGCGTATTGGCGACAATGACGGCGGTGCGGGCGCGATCCAGGCCCTCGAAATTACCAAGCGGCCTAAGCGCCTCATTCGCGACATCAAGGGCCAGCCAATGAACCAGGTCGGTGGCCTCGAAGGTTGCGGCCGGAATTCGGAATTTCGCCCGGTCGAATCGCCAGTCGGTAATCAGGCCGGCCTTTACGGGAACTATGCTCAGGGCGGCGCGGCCGAGCCGATTATAGGCCGTCAGATCGAGGCGTTCGGGTGGTATCGCGCGGAACGCGCGGCGGCCCTCAAGGGCATTGGCCCACAGGGCGTTGACGCTCGCGGCGTCGGGGTAGCGCGCCGCTGTCGAAACGATCGAGATCGCCCGTGGATCGGCCATCGCCCCTCACTGACGCGCGTGACTGGCGCGCGAACGCGCGGCAAGGATTAACAGCGCCCGCCCCGACGAAACGACGGCCAGCGCGAAGAACAGGCCAAAAACCACATGAAACTCCATCAACACGCCGTAGGTGACCCCCACCGCCGCCCCGAACAGGATCTGTTCACGCGGCTTGCTCGGCGTCGTCCCAGGGTCGGTTACCATGTAGAAGGTGAACAGGATGAACGCGAAGCCAGTCATCGGCTCCAGGCCCG